>JAPXNP010000267.1:0-3734 GCA_033811955.1 Acidobacteriota bacterium | reverse complement strand
TCATCACTTTTACGGATCAGGTTTTCGGGAACATCTCGGTAGAAACCGGGCAGATTGAAGATTTCGTTCTCCTCCGCAGCGATCAGGCTCCCACCTACCACTTGAGCGTGGTTTGCGACGACGCTGAAATGGGCGTCACCCATGTGATTCGTGGAGCCGATCATCTGGCCAACACTCCCAAACACATCCTCCTGTTCCGTGCCTTGGGGGCGCCGGAACCCGCTTGGACCCACCTGCCCCTAATTTTGGGTCCCGACCGCAAGCGCCTCAGCAAACGTCACGGGGCCGCCTCGGTAACCGAGCTGGCCGAACAAGGTTATTTCCCTCGTGCGGTTCGGAACTACCTCGCGTTACTGGGTTGGTCACCCGGTACCGATCAGGAGTTCTTCACGGACGAAGAGCTGATCCGAGCGTTTGATCTGCGGCGGGTCAATCGCGCCAACGCCGTTTTCGACGCGGAAAAGCTGGCCTGGCTCAACAAGCGCCACATTTCCAATGCCTCCGCTGAAGAGCTGGAGCCATGGGTACGGCGGCATCTGGAAACGGCCGGTTTGTGGCGGGAGGAATGGGCGACTGCCGAACGCTCCCGGTTCCTGGCGATCATTGACCTGCTCAAGAGCCGAGTAGCTGATCTGCGCGACTTTGTCGTCTACGGCAAGCCGTTCTTTACGGACGATTTCGAATATGAGGAGACGGCCGTGAAACGTTATCTCCAGCCGGCACAGGACGCGGATCGGAGACTTTTGCGTACGGCGATCTGCCGGTTGTTGCAGGAGTATCGCGAACTCGAGCCCTTCGACTTGGAGACGACTGAGGCGGTCCTGCGTCGAACCGCGGGGGAACTCGGACTCAAGCCGGGAACCTTGATCGGCGCCGTCCGAGTGGCTTTAACAGGGCGTGGACAGGCACCCGGACTTTTTGACGTGATCGTTGCGCTCGGCCGGGAACGTACGGTGGCCCGATTAGAGCGCCTGTTAACCTCACTCCGCCATGACTGAGCCAGTCGTTTCGGTGATCATTCCAGCTTTCAACGAGGAGGCTCGTCTGGCGTCGACTTTTACGGAGATCCGCCGTCACTTCAATTCCGAGGGACTTCCGTACGAGGTGATCTTAGTGGATGACGGATCCTGGGATCTGACCGTAAAGCTGGCGCAACAAAGTACCGAAGCCTTTGCTCCCTTGGGAGTGCTCCGTATCCTCCGTAATGAGACGAACCGCGGTAAGGGCTACAGCGTGCGCCGGGGAATGCTTGCCGCCCGCGGCAAACGTGCCTTGATGACGGACGCCGACCTAAGTACGCCGCTCAGTGAATTGGCGAATCTCCAGCGATTTCTCGACGAAGGAGATTACGATCTCGTTATCGCTTCGCGTGATTTGCCCGGAGCACGGGTGGTTACCCATCAGCCTTGGATGCGGGAACGTCTCGGGAAAGCTTTCAACCGTCTAGTTCGTTGCATAACGGGACTGCCGTTTTACGATACCCAGTGCGGATTCAAGCTTTTTGACCTTTCCACCACTCGCGAGCTTTTTCTGGCACAGCGGCTGGAGGGCTGGGTGTTCGACGTAGAAATCCTGTTCATCGCATCACGGTGGGGTCTCCGCGTAGCCGAGGTCCCGGTACGGTGGGGCCACACGGCCGGAAGCAAGGTTCATATCGGGGTTCAGGCGCCACGCGTGTTGGTTGACCTACTTCGAATTCGTTTGAATAATGCGGTGGGGTCTTACCGCCGGGAGAGAATTTCGCGGTAAATCGAACGTCGTTTCGAGCAAAAAGGCGAAAGGGGGGAGCAATGGCGAAACTGAGTGTCAATATTGATCATGTGGCTACGGTCCGGGAGGCCCGACGGGCTTTGGAACCCGACCCGGTGGCCGCCGCCATCTTGGCGGAGCACGCCGGAGCCCACGGCATCACGATTCACCTACGCGGCGACCGGCGCCACATCCAGGAAAGAGACGCACGTATCTTGAGGGAGGTTGTCAAGACCAAGCTCAACATTGAGATGGCGGTCACGGAACAGATGCTCCAGCGGGCGGTCGAGATCCGACCCGATACGGTGACTCTCGTCCCGGAGAGCGTGGGCGAATTGACCACGGAGGGTGGACTCAACGTCACGGTTCACCTTGACGAAATTCGGAATGCGGTGCGCACGCTGCGCGGGAGCGACATTGAGGTCTCCCTCTTCGTTGATCCGGTACTGGAACAGATTCAAGCGGGAATGGAGACGGGTGCGGGTCTGGTGGAGTTGAACACCGCCGCCTACGCGCGGGCGGTGCCTCTCGGACTGAAAGAGTGGGAACCGGCTTTTGAAGCCGAGCTTGAAAAGGTGATGGAAGCGGCCGAAGAGGCTTCCAGCCGGGGACTGCGCGTCCTGGCTGGTCACGGCTTGACGTACCGTAACGTGGCCCCCGTCGCAGGCATTCCCACAATCGAGGAACTGAACATTGGGCACAACATCATCGCCCGTGCCGTGCTGGTGGGAATGGAACGAGCCGTACGTGAGATGTTGCTGGCCATGCAGGGAGAACTCGGCGAGGAGTGAGTGCAGAAGCGGAGCCGGCCATTCTATACGTCGTCGCCACCCCGATCGGCAACATGGGAGACATGACGTTTCGCGCCGTCGAAGTCCTCCGTTCCGTTTCATTGATAGCCTGCGAGGACACGCGCCATACCGCCAAGTTGCTGGCGAATTTCCAGATCAAGACCCCGACGATTTCCTATCACGAGCACAATGAGGAGCAGCGCATACCACAGCTGCTGAAACGCCTGACGGCGGGAGAATCGCTCGCCCTGGTCTCGGACGCCGGAACCCCACTCCTCTCCGATCCAGGTTACCGACTGGTAAACGCCTGCCGGCAGCGAGGGATTCGCGTGACGGCCGTTCCCGGACCGTTCGCCGCCGCGGCGGCGGCAAGCATCTCGGGTCTTTCGACCGATCGCATCGTGTTCGCCGGCTTCCCCCCCGGACGCCCGGGATCGCAGCATGCTTGGTGGCGCGAGCTGGCAACTATTCCAGCCAGTGTGGTTTGTTACCTTTCACCGCATCGTCTTCTCCCTTCTCTCCGAGCCGCCGCCGCCGTCTTCGGATCCAGGCCGGCCTTCCTCATCCGTGAGTTGACGAAGCTCCATGAGGAGAGCTTCTTCGGACCGCTCGACGAACTCGTACTACGGCTTCACGAGCATAAGCCACGAGGCGAGTACACCTTGGTCATCGGAGGTATGCCGCAGTCCTCCACTCCTCCTGTAATCGATTCGGAAAGTTACGTGACGGGCCTGCAGCAGGCGCGAGGCCTTAGCCTTAGCCAGGCGGTGGCGCGAGCCTCGTCGGAGTTGGGCATTCCGCGCAGGCAGCTGTATCGCCAAATGCACACCGGACGAACAAAGAGCGATTAACGACGGAAAACACATGTCCCGCCCGGCGGGCTCGCTCCCGATCCCAATGAGGCCGGTGGGACCACAGGGTGCCGGAGGAAGAACCGGACCCTGGCACTCGATAAACCGCCCGGCGGCTCCCCTATCTCGCGCTTCGAAAAATCTCTGGAATTTCCTCTTGCATCCGAACGGATTTTGTATATAATTACGCTTCGTGATGCGCCAGTTGCCTGTAGCAGTAATTCGACCTACCGAGCCCGGGCGACCCTTCCCTAGGCGCTAACTACAATCTGTTCTTCCCTTTGCGCCGTTTTCTTCAACCATTCCAAAAGGAAGAGTTGTATTCCCATGCAAGCATCAATGT
>JAPXNP010000266.1:0-3737 GCA_033811955.1 Acidobacteriota bacterium | reverse complement strand
GTACCGGTGATTCGGGGCAGTGCGCTGAAGGCGATGGAAGGGGACGAGGCGGCGCAGCAGGCGATTGTGGAGTTGATGGAGGCGGTGGACGCGTACATTCCGTTGCCGCAGCGGGACATAGACAAGCCGTTTTTGATGCCGATTGAGGACATATTTTCGATTAGCGGGCGTGGGACGGTGGTGACGGGGAGGATTGAGCGGGGGCGGATTCATCCTGGGGATGAGGTGGAGATAGTAGGGTTTGGTCCGACGATGAAGCGGGTGGTGACTGGGGTGGAGATGTTCCGCAAGTTGTTGGACGAAGGGCAGGCGGGCGACAACGTGGGGTTGTTGCTGCGGGGGACGGACAAGAATGAAGTGGAGCGGGGCCAGGTGGTGGCGGCACCGGGGTCGATCACGCCGCACACGAAGTTCAAGGCGGAAGTGTACGTATTGACGAAGGAGGAGGGTGGGCGGCACACGCCGTTTTTCAGTGGTTATCGGCCGCAGTTTTATTTTCGGACGACGGATGTGACGGGGTCGGTGAAGTTGCCGGAAGGGACGGAGATGGTGATGCCGGGAGACAACGTATCGATCGAGGTGGAGTTGATCACGCCGATCGCGATGGAGAAGGGGCTGCGGTTCGCCATTCGGGAAGGCGGCCGAACGGTCGGTGCCGGTACCATCACCGAAATCCTGGAGTAAGGTATTGGAGGGTGTAGGCCAGTAGCTCAATTGGCAGAGCACCGGTCTCCAAAACCGGGGGCTGGGGGTTCGAGTCCCTCCTGGCCTGCCAACCTTCGCCGCCCATCAGTCGTCAAGCGGAGCCTAAATGTTGGAACGAATTAAAGCGTGGCCGAATCGAGTCGTGACGTACGTTAACGAAGTGCGTGCGGAATTGCGCAAGGTTACGTGGCCGAGCAAGAGAGAGGTGTACAGCACGACCATCGTTGTGGTCGTCAGCGTGTTCTTTTTCGGTTTTTACCTTTTCTTGGTGGATTCCGTTCTGCAGGTCCTGGTTCGCCAGATCTTTCGTCACTTTCTCTAGGGAAGTCGAAAGTGTTTCAGTGAACCGAGACACTTGTCTGATTGAATTAGCAACTGGGAGATAAGGCGATAAGCGACACAACCGCCGGCGGGCCCCCGCAAGACATGCAGGAGAAAAGGAAACAGTGGTACATCATCCATACCTACTCGGGGTACGAGCGAAAGGTCGCCGAGGCGCTGATGAACCGAGTCCAGGTGTTCGGGCTGCAAGGGAAAATCGGCCAGATCCTGATTCCCACGGAAGACGTTGTGGAGATGAAGGGAGGGAAAAAGGTTGTTTCTTCCAAGTTGTTTTTCCCGGGCTACATTCTGGTCGAAATGGAGTTGGACGACGACACGTGGCACTTGGTGCGCAACACCCCGAAGGTGAGTGGTTTTGTCAGCCAAGGGACCAAGCCGACTCCGCTGACCGACGAGGAAGTTAACCAAGTTGTTCACCGCATCTCAAGTGGCGGGGAGAAGCCCAAGCCCAAGTTTCAGTTCGAACGGGGAGATACTGTGAAGATCATCGACGGTCCCTTCTCCAACTTTACGGGAGTCGTGGAGGACGTCAACGAAGAGCGGAACACTTTGAAGGTCATGGTGACGATTTTCGGACGGGCCACGCCGGTGGAGTTGGAGTTTGTTCAAGTGGAGAAGGCGTAGGCGGCCGGGACGTTCAGTCCTTCTGCTAAGCTCACAGCAGTCGCGAAAGGTTGCGGTTGGGAGACATTCTCGACCAAGTAGGGTGAAGGAATGGCGAAAAAAGTTATCGGCATGATTAAGCTGCAAATTCCCGCCGGGAAGGCGACGCCGGCCCCTCCGGTCGGCCCGGCTTTGGGTCAGCAGGGCGTCAACATCATGGACTTCTGCAAGGCGTTCAATGCCAAGACGCAGGGTCAAGAGGGATTGATTATCCCGGTGGTGATTACGGTTTATCAGGACCGCAGTTACACCTTTGTGACCAAGACGCCGCCGGCTTCGATTCTGCTCAAACGGGCGGCCAACATCGCGAAGGGCTCCCCCGAGCCGAATCGGACAAAGGTCGCGACGGTGACGCGAAAACAAGTCGAGGAGATCGCCCGCACGAAGTTGCCGGATCTAAACACCGAAAGTGTGGAAGCGGCCGTGAGAATGGTCGAAGGGACGGCCCGCAGTATGGGAATCGAAGTGGGGGATTGATATGGCGGGAAAGAAGTATCTCGAAGCGAAGAAGCAGATTCCCCCGGGAGAGTTCTCTCTGGAGGAAGCGGTCGAGCTGCTGCAGAAGGTGAAGTACGCGAACTTCGACGAGACGGCTGAACTAGCCGTCAACTTGGGGGTTGATCCCAGACATGCCGACCAGATGGTTCGCGGAACGGTCGTGTTGCCCCACGGTCTGGGCAAGCCTGTGCGGGTATGTGTGATCGCTTCAGGGGATAAGGTGAAGGAGGCGGAAGAAGCGGGTGCCGAGTACGCCGGAGGAGAAGACTTGGTGGAGAAGATTCAGGGCGGCTGGCTCGACTTCGACGCCGTAGTGGCGACTCCCGACATGATGCGGCTCGTGGGAAAGCTGGGACGCATTCTCGGTCCCCGCGGCCTGATGCCGAATCCCAAAACGGGTACCGTGACCTTTGACGTAGGAGAAGCGGTCCGGGAGATCAAGGCCGGAAAGGTGGAATTCAGGGTGGATCGGGCGGGAGTTATTCACGCTCCCTTTGGGAAGCTGTCCTTTCCCAAAGAGCACTTGGTGCAAAACGCTCGGAGCCTGATCGACGCCGTAGTCCGGGCGAAACCTCCGGCGGCGAAGGGACGTTATGTCCAGTCAGTGGCGATAAGTTCCACCATGGGACCGGGCATTCGCGTGAGTACGTCGGCGCTCGGGATAAAGTAGGAGTTCAAGCGAGATGGATAAGGCGGAGAAGGCTCAGATCATCGCAATGCTGAAAGAGGCGTTTACCGGGCGTGGCGGCGTCATTCTGCTCAGCTTTCACGGTATTAAGGTTCCCGACATCACGGAATTGCGACGTCAGGTGCGGCGGTCGGGCGGCAACTACCGTGTGGTCAAGAACACGTTGGCGATTCGTGCCCTGGAGGGAACCTCGGCCGAGCCCCTGAAAGACCGTTTTACGGGGCCTACCGCGGTGGCGTACGCTGATGAGGATCCGGTAGCCCTGGCGAAGGTCTTGAAGGAGTTCATGAAGAACCATCCCGGCTTGGGTTTTAAGGCGGGGGTTCTCGAAGGGACTGTTCTTGATGAGAAAGGTGTGGAGAGTCTTTCCGATCTGGCTTCTCGAGAAGAATTGCTGGCGAAGCTGCTGTTCCTGCTGAATGCTCCCCTGCAGCGTTTGGCCCGAGGTCTTCAGTCTCCGCTGCAGAATCTGGTGTTCGCTCTGGATCAGTTGGCGAAGCAGCGGGCTTCGTGAAGTTTTGCCGCAATCCGCGCATTCCGTATCACTGTCGTGTTGTGTTGTAAGGAGTAGAAAAAGATGGCAATTAGTCGTGAAGATGTATTGCAGTGGATCGAAAACGCGTCGATCCTGGAGATCAATGAGTTGGTCAAGGCGCTGGAAGAGAAGTTTGGGATCAGCGCGGCCGCCGCGGCGCCCGTGGCGGTGATTGGAGCGGCGGCGGCCGGTGCCGGCGCTTCCGCCGATGAGGAGAAGTCGGAGTTCGACGTGATCCTGACCTCTTTCGGGGACAAGAAGATCAATGTGATTAAAGTAGTCCGCGAAGTGACCAATCTCGGTCTA
>JAPXNP010000265.1:0-3748 GCA_033811955.1 Acidobacteriota bacterium | reverse complement strand
AGCGTCGTACCTTGTTTGGTTCCCCTTCCCTGGAGGAGTTGGAGAAGAGAGAGCGGCAAAAGACCCAAGAAACTCTTGCAACACCTGGGGGCTGACGGAGTGTCGCCGGAAGAGAGGGTAAAAGGCATTCAGCCGGATGTGCCTTTGCTGCGGAACCCACCTGAGGTGGGTTGGTGACGGCTTAGAAACTGTCCGCCGTCGCATGTGAGCCGGATGGAGGTCGAGAAGTCGGCGGGCGGTACGTGTGTTTCTTAGACCGACAACTCAGTTATTTGTTTGCGGAGCGCTCTGAAGTCCGGAAGTATCGTAAAGGACTCCAGGTCCTGCCAGGAAG
The DNA here is from genome assembly GCA_033811955.1 of Acidobacteriota bacterium. Taxonomy (GTDB): domain Bacteria; phylum Acidobacteriota; class UBA6911; order RPQK01; family JAPXNP01; genus JAPXNP01. Next base: position 3,414 of record JAPXNP010000265.1, on the reverse strand, counting down.
GGGGCAACTGGACGTTCCCGACGGTAAGTAACACAGGGATGCGGAACTCCTTGGTGACGTTCTGAAGAGCCGAGAGACCGGTCGGGGAGACTCGCTCCACGCCGGGACCGACAAACACGCACGCCAGGTTCACCGGCTCGGTTTCGACCATCTTCGAAAGATCGATGAGGTCTACTTCATCGCCCAACGTCAGAACTTCCCAGCCCTCGATTTCCAGTAGCCAACATATCAAGGAAACTTGCACGCGGGAGCGACGGGTGGGCGAAGCACAGACAGCGAGCCGGCCGTTGCCGTGCCGACGAGTCAACTTGGGCGCCAGGTAGAACAGCGCTTCTTCAGTGTTGTGCAGGACCAACAAGGCCTGACCTGCCGTAATCTGCCGGGATTCCACCGCCTCGCGCACCAACCGGTCCATGGGAGCGAGCAGAAGGTCATAGATTTCCTCGAGCCGAAGCCCTCGCAGGTAGAGCCGCTCCAGCGCGAGACGGAGGCTGGAACGCCGATTGAAGCGTGCAAGTTCCAGGAGCAGTTTACGAAGAGAATCGAAGCTCCGACCGTTAATCAAATCCTCCAGATCCGGGTATTCCCAGAACTCGGCGGGGAGAACCCCGGTGGCTTCGAAAGAGCGTCGTTGCTGGAATTCGGCGAGGTCCTCCAAGCGGAAGCGGCGGTGACCGCCGGGCGTACGAAAGCACCTCAGGCCGAAAGAGCTCGCCCAACGTTTCACAGTCGATTCAGAGACGTTCCACATCTGGGCGACTTCACGTGTGGTAAAGGTTCGTTCGCCGGCTTCGTCGGCCACGTTCCGCTTCACTCTCCGTCCCCCCGAAAGAAAGCGATCATAGCACGGCGGAAAGGACACCGGAAGTCGCCGAAGTCTTCGGTGGCGAACTGCCGGCCATGCCTCAGCGATCCCTGAAAACGAGAGCCGGCCGAGAATCACAAGGAATTCCTTCCCAGCGCATGAGGTCGCCCCGCCAGCCGTTCTGGGTTCTCAGCAGCCTCACAAACGTCAGTTCCTTTTCTTCACGAATTACGCGTTCCTCGGGACTAAAGACCTTGGTCCAGGTACCACAATTGAAGTAAGCCCCCCAAGGGTCCCGCAAGCGGTCTGCATCATGCGTGTGACCCATGATCACGTGGGTGCAGCCGGCAACCCGCCGAACGTCGGCTGAGCGTTCCCGCAGCCGATCCCGCAACCGAGTATCGGGTCGCTGCAGTCGCCTGTAGGAAAAGGCCGTCAATCCGGCGAAGAGCCAGAAGCTTCCCAGTAGAAAATCTTGAAAACGTGCCGGAAGCCGGCCCCATAGCGTGTCCAGCTGCAAAGCCAACGGGACCGGCAGCGCCAAGACAAGGAACGGCCGTGCAACCTGCAGCAGGGAGGCTCCGAACCAAGCCAATGTGAGGACAATCAGTGTGGGCAACACGACGGGACCCGTCAGACGGCGGAAGATGCGGCGTTTCAGGGAACGGTCGTCGGATAGGACAGGGGTTGCCGCCAGCCTGCTTAGTTCTTTCATTAAGGCGATATCTCGGCTCGACCACCGGCCTTCCTCCTCCTCCGCCCGGGCCTGTGACACGCCTTCTTCCAAAACGAATGGAGTTGCGGCTTTCGACTTCTGTACTTTCGCGTCCGGAGAAATCCATTTCCGTCGGATTCGACGAAGCATTTCACAACCGTCACGCAAGAAGAACCTCAGCGCCGACCATGGACGGAACAAGGCGAACCAAAGGAGAAAGCGGCGTGCCGGCTTGAGGTTGTCGGCAAAAGGTAGGTCCAGTTCGACACGATTGAATAAGTAGCGGACAAAGAGGGTTCCCAGCGGAAGCTCGAGATCGTCTTGATTCGCGCTGTCAGCGCTGGGAGTCCCTGCAAGGCGCGGATCGAGTACGAAACGAAACGAATTCCAGGAGTCATACTGGTGGCCATGCTCGACGTACACACCGTCCTCGAGGTAAAACCAAGGGTTGAACTCGACGGTGTCGACGAACTCGGACCCGGATTTGCCCAGACACCGTCCCAGTTCTCTTTGGAGTTGGGTTTGTACCTCGGGGAAGACGAACTCTGCGTCGTGATTGCCTGAGATGATGACGACCCGATGAGTCTGGGCAAACTCCGCCAGCGCTCTGAAGGTACGAGGATGACCTTCGGCGATACGGCTCAACTTCCAGGCGCTCTCCTTGGGGCCTGCCTTAAGACCGTAGGTGGGATCCGAACGGAGTCCGGAGCCTTCAGCGGAAACCTCTCCCTCTGAGCCCGGAGGTGACGGCCGATCCGTGACCTGTAGGAAGTCGATAAAATCACCGGCGATAATCAGAGTCCACTCCACCCCGTCCCAGAGAGCATCACTCCGGTGATGGTCCAGGAAGGCGGCAAAATCCTCGTCAAAAAGAAAATCCTCGTGTCGTGAGAGTAGGCCGGTATTCGGATCGACACCGGCACCCAGGTGCAGGTCGCTGACCACCAGGAGCCCTCTTCGCGGCCTCATCCCGGTCGCTGATTATAATGATGTGTACGAGGCTGTGACAGAGGCTGGAGCGAAACGATGGCAGGGGATGGCGAAACTGGAGTGACGGTGGAGCAGCGGGCGGTCCCGCCCATGTGGAAGAACGGTTACTTGGTGGCTGACTATGGTTCGGGTTCCGCCGTTCTTGTAGATCCGGGCGACGAGGCGCTCGAATTGCTCGAGCGGCTCGCAAACCTGGGGGGTCGATTGCTGGCCGTGCTGAATACGCATGGGCACTTCGACCATATTTGCGGTAACCGAGTGGTAAAGGAACATTGGGATGTTCCCATCTATCTTCACCGGGCCGACGAATGGCTGTATCGGAACATGGTGGAGCAGGCGGCCTGGTTTGGTTTTCGTTATGACGCTCCGCCGCCTCCAGACCGATTGCTGGACGGCGGAGAGGTGCTGAAACCCGGCCCTTTTCAATTCGAGGTCCTGCACACCCCGGGTCATTCCCCGGGGAGTGTTTCGTATCGCCTGGGGGATCTCCTGTTTTGCGGCGACGTCATCTTTGCCGGATCCGTCGGCAGGACGGACCTCCCCGGAGGTTCATCGGAAACCTTACTGACCACGATCCGCGAGAAGGTGTTGAGTCTTCCCGAGGACGTCGTCCTGTATCCGGGCCACGGTCCCACGACGACGGTCGGCCGCGAGAGGGTCACGAATCCCTTTCTCAACGGCGAGTTGTCGCTGGGCTGAGATGCCGACCTTGTGCGGCTCCCGGCCCGGAGGCACCTATTTCGGCGCCCGAAAGCTTAAGCCGGGTGGAATGTGAAAGCCCGACGGTTCGGACAACGGCTAATCAAGAAAATCGGCGAGGATGCGTTGCGGAATCATGCCCGCCTGATAGGCTGCATCCAACAGCACCTGGACCGCGCGACGTCCCAGCTCTCCATAGTCCAGA
>JAPXNP010000264.1:0-3759 GCA_033811955.1 Acidobacteriota bacterium | reverse complement strand
GGCTTCTCCGCAAGGCCTTACGCAGATGAGGGTTCATTCGCGCAATAGCATCGCGGTCCAGGTTGAGGGCGCTTACCAGTCGGTCGGTACGGCAGGCGCGGTCCAAAACGACCGAATCGAAAGCAAGAGGAGCAGCGATCGGTAAGTCCCCAAAGTACTTTTGGTAGTTGCGCGAGGCCTCCAATGCGGCGAGGAATTCGGCGTAGAAGTTCTTACCGGCGAATCCGAATGCCTGTCCGTCGTGACGTCGGATGATGGTCAGGAGATCGGGGCCCAGGGAGCGCACCGCCCGCAGCATGCCGTTTCTGCCGTAATTATAAGCGGTAATTGCCAGAGGCCAGTTTCCGAGAATATCGTAGTTTTCGCGCAACAGGCGGGCGGCCGCCTCCGTGGCCCGGACGGGATCGAGTCTCTCATCTACGACTTGGCCGACGTGGAGATAACTGCGCGCAGTTCCCGCAGTGAATTGCCAGATGCCTGCCGCCCCTGCCCGTGAGTAAGCGTTGTAATCGTATGACGACTCAATGTGAGGCAAGGCCGACAGCTCTTTGGGAACTCCAAAGCGTTCCAAGGTTTCTTCAACAAAGGGGCGGAAAAGTCCGCTTCGAATAAGGCTCTCTCGGAAACGGTCGCGAACGCCGCGCTGTAAGCGGACGGCGGCGGCCCGTTCCCGGAGCACTTCAGGGGTTACAGAATATCCATACTGCGTTAGCGTGCGAATGATTTCGCGATGGTGAGGTTGTAACCGTTCCGAGTCGGCGCCCCACCGGGCGATCTCTTCAAACCATTGCTGCACTTCCTTGATGCGCCGTCGGAGATAGTCTCGTTGCCTGCGCGCCTCACCGGGATCGCCGTGGATGCTTCGCTCAAAAACTTCCCGGTGATAAATAAGGCGGAGATCCTCGGAGTCGTGAAAGAGAACCTCACGTGAGTCTACCTTGGTAAGGATGTGTCGCCAAAACTCGATCTGTCGCTCAAATCCTCGGGACGGAAAGAGAGAGGCAACCGAGTCCAGCTTGAACCCGTCCTCGGTTGAAGCCGAAACGGAAAGGACGGGAAACCCAACGTTGAAGAAGAAGAGGAAGTGTAACCAATGAAATCGACTGTACCGCATGACCAAGCGCTTACAATTCTACCAGAAATCGCCGCTTCGCCGACGATTTCCGTGCTTCAAAGAGAGTGCAAGGGTCCTCGAAAACCGACCGCCGCCGGACCTCATGGGCGACTCGGGCCTATTCTCGTTTTCCTAGGACAGGCTTACTTCCTGGCTGCAATAAATGGTCTGATCTTGCATAAGAGTTGAAATCCTGGAATCGGGTAAATAGATCCGAAATCTCCTGAATCTGCCGATTCACAAGGAAGCTGAAAACCTGCAAAGTCACGTCATGCATTCGAAAGTTCACCTGTGGAGTACTTCCACGTCCGTCTCAATGGTTCCTGAGACTGGCAAGATGGATGTTCAACATCTTTGTAGTGTCGTGTGCAGCTGAGCTTGAATAGCTACGGCAGACAGCTATTCTGAAAAGGTCCCGGCAATATTTGAGAAACATAGCAGGCATTCTCTAATTTAGAAGCACCTCGGATTTCTGAGAGACGTCTCCACCTTTGTCTTGCAGCTGCGGAAACGCCGGCTAAGCCTAGGAGGTAAATCTTACAGGCGAGGTGCAAGATTGGGGTTTCAGTCCTATTGATAACGTCGTCCTTAACGCAAAATCTTGCATAGTGTGTCTTTATGTCTTATGCTTCTTCTGTGTTCAGTTTAGAATTCTACCGTAACAGAGAGGTGAAAGATGGGGAAGCTTAGAATCGAGCCGAAAGTGAAGCCGCCAGTTACTGATGAAGAGTACGGATACTACAAGAGTCTGTTGCAGGAGGGCAAGCGGGCCGCTGCTAATCACTTTGTCTATTATGATCTTGAGCCCGGAGAGGACGCAGCCAAGGTTCGCAAGGCTCTTCGGTATGTTGCTGCAGCGGAGGGAATCCCGCTACAGATACGTCGGGTTCGAGGGTCCAATGTGTTGAGTCTTCAGTTTTCCGAATCGGGAGGGAAAGGAGCGGCCCGGCGTCGACTTTCGGCCGCCGAGGCGCATGAGCTGATCCTGGAAACGTTGCGTAAGGCCGATCGGCCGATGGCACGAGGGGAAATCCTGGCCGCAACGGGTATTAGCCCGGCGAGTTGGACGGTCCGCCTGCAGGAGCTGCTGCGAAAGGGGCTCATTCGGCGGCACGGTAAGGGAAGAGAAAGTACTTATAGCCTCGCTTGATTCTCCCTGATCCCGTCGTGAAAAGGGAAAGGCTCGGTCCCAGTTCCTCGACCCTTGCAGGTGGCCGAGCCTCCATCTTATGGATAGCGGTGGAGTGTAGGTGGCTGGTCAGCCCGAGTGACCAGCGGCTTCATTTTCGAAGGGATATGTTGCGTGCGGGAGGGTACCGTGTCCGAGGAGAAACCCAAATTCCAGGTTACGGACAAGCGTTTTTGGGTAAACGACGAGAATATGCTCGAGCGGGCCGAGGTTCCGCAGGAACGCTATCCTAGTTTTGTTGAAGAACTGAAGGCCAGGACGGAGGCCGCCGAGCAGAAGCTAAAGGAGCGCCTGGCTGCATTGGAAAGCGAGAATCAGGCGTTCAGGGAACGCTTGGATCGGCGGATGCAGGACGAAGTCGAACGTCGTACTGCAGAAGTCATTTCGGATTTGTTGGAGGTTTTAGATAACCTCGAGCTCGCGCTAGAAGCCGCAGTAGAAGGAATGGATGGGAAGTCGCTGCGGGAGGGAGTAGAACTTTGCGCTCGACTCTTTCGCACCAAGCTGGCTGCATACGGCGTGGAGGTATTGGAGCTCGACGGGCGGCCGTTCGATCCTCAGGTGGCGGAGGCGGTGGCGGTGTCGCCGGTGGACGACTCGGCAAAGGATTCCGTTGTGCTGGAGACGGTGCAAAGAGGATACCGGATTGGTGAGCGGGTTCTGCGTCCGGCGCGAGTACGGGTCGGTCGATATCAACCGGTTTGACGATGATTCTTGGGGGCGTCAGGCACGTCGGCATGATGTCGGGCAAGGGTTGCCTATAATGACGTAGTGGTGAAGCAGTCCCCGATCGGTGTGAGAGCCGCTGAAGTTCCGTCGCCGTTCGCGCGTGGCCAACGTTTCGAACTGGAGACCTCTTTCCGTCCGAGTGAGGATCAAGGGCGAGCAATCGCCGCGCTGGCGGAAGGTGTGCGGCGCGGAGAGCGCAACCAGGTTCTGTTGGGGGTGACGGGCTCGGGGAAGACTTTTACGATGGCCCGTTTAATCGCCGAACTGAATCGTCCGACGCTCGTGCTCAGTCACAACAAGACTTTGGCCGCTCAGTTATACCAGGAATTCAGGCGTTTTTTCCCCCGCAACGCCGTGGAATACTTCGTGAGCTACTACGACTATTATCAACCCGAGGCCTATATCGCTTCCACCGACACGTACATCGAAAAAGAGGCCACGATCAACGACGAAATCGACAAACTTCGTCACGCTGCGACGCGGGCTCTATTTGAGCGAAGGGACTGCATCATTGTCAGTAGCGTCAGCTGCATCTACGGACTGGGATCTCCGGAAGCTTATTACGGGATGCTGGTGATGCTGGAAGTAGGTGCGCGTTTGCGGAGGCAGGAACTTCTGCACCGCCTGGTTGAATTGCAGTATCAGAGAAATGATTTCGATTTGGTCCGCGGCTCTTTTCGAGTGCGTGGAGACATCGTAGAGATTGTTCCAGCGTACGGTAATACGG
>JAPXNP010000263.1:0-3781 GCA_033811955.1 Acidobacteriota bacterium | reverse complement strand
TCGTTAGGGTCTCAAACCGGTCGATGTAATCGGCGCGTCCCTGATCGACGACCAACATCAAAACGAGCCGGACCTCCTGGTCGGCCGAGATGGTCTCTACGGCTTGTCCGAAGCCGTCCACGCCGGTGAGGCCGACCAGGCAGAACACGAAGATCTGTGCCCAGCTCACGACTCCGCAGGACAACTCAAATCGATTTCGCTTCATACAGGTTGCTTCCTCGTCAAGATTTGCGCCCCGGCATCTTACCGACGGCATTCCTTGTCCGGCTTTGTGCTCAGACCCGCCTCTTCCTTCTCGTCGTCTGCCCGTTCTCGGCCACCACCTCGGCCGGATTCCCCATTCATAAAGTAGTAACCGATCAAGTGTTGGATCACGAAGTGACCGTCCTCGATCACTCCCATGTGGTCGGAGTCGACTTGAACTACAATCTCCGCTTCCTTTGCAAGTCGGCCACCGGCCCGACCTGTGAAGCCCATGGTTACCAGCCCGTGACCCCGGGCCCATCGGATCGCCTCGATCACGTTGGGGGAGTTGCCGCTGCCGCTGAAGGCCAAGACAAGATCCCCCGGGCGCGCGAAATTCTTCAGCTGTTCGACGAAGATCTGGGAGTAGTCCAGATCGTTGGCGAGCGAGGTGATCCAGGGAATGTTGTCCGTCAGAGACATCACTCGAAATCGTTCGGAACGCCCTAGGCTTGCACCCTTGCCTAAATCGTTGGCGAAATGACTGGCGGTGGCGGCACTGCCGCCGTTTCCACAGATGAAGATCTGCCGTCCCAAGGAGCGTGCTTCCGACAGGAGTTCCACGACCCTCCGGACTTGGCCGAGAGGCAGGCGGTCCACAGCCGCAATCGTGTCATGAGTGTACTGACGGAAGAATGCGGTCACATCGCCCGGTTCGGTCATCGGCTCACCTCGGAGCAGATGATAGCATTGAGATTCACCGAACTCTGTTGCAATGGTGCAACAGAACATCGGTTTGTTTTCCGTCCCAGCGGGTCGCCCGGGAGCGAGATGCGGCCACGGAGATGGGTTTGGATTCGGGGTTGACAGGGTTGGATCTCAATTGCGAACATGCGCGCTTCACGAGCTGAGAGATTCTTGACACGGAGGAAAATGGATGGCCGAAATCATCGGTGAAATGGAAAAAGGCTGGAACGAGAAGATCATGTTCAGCGTGACCGAGTTCAAGGGCAAGAACTACGCTGACATCCGAATCTATTACGAAGACGACGAGGGAGAGTGGAAGCCGACCCGGAAGGGCGTCACCGTCAGCCTGGAGGCTTTTCCCGAGTTTTTCGAGAAAGTTGAAGAACTGGGACGTTACCTGAGAGAAAAGGGGTATCTCGCTGACTGAGGGAGATTCTGGGACGGCCGTTTACATCGGGACAGACTCGGGAGACGGCTGTTTTCGAAGCAAGGCGGACGTAAGGAGGAAATATGGCGTGTGAAATCAGCATTCGTCCCAACGGTCCCATTCTCGTATCGGGAGATTTCGTCCTCAAAGATGGTGAAGGGAGGGAATTCGGACTGGCCGGCAGGAAGAACGTCGCTCTCTGCCGGTGCGGAGCGTCCAAAGACAAGCCGTTCTGCGACGGTTCACACCGGGAGTCTTTTCAGTCGGTTGTGCAGGCGAGAGAACTGCCGCCAAAGAAGTAGCTGCGCTGTATTTAAGTTAGTTGAGCCGTTTTTTGCGGTTTCGAAGGTCCCGGAGTTTCGCGGCCAGCGTTTGGCGGTCGAAGGGCTTCTGGAGGAAGGCTTGACCTTGCTCGATCTTTACTCCGCGCAGGTCCAGGGCTTCCCCTGTGTATCCGGATAGGAACAAGACGGGAAGGTCGGGACGTCGGGTTAGTATTTGTTCCGCCAGCTGGGGACCGGTACCGTGCGGCAAAATCACGTCCGTGATCAAGACATCGAGCCGACCTTCGGACGCTTCAAAAACACGCCACGCTTCTCGAGCGTTGGAAGCGCAAAGAACCTCGAGATTCAGCTCCTTAAGGAGATGTTCTAACACTTCCCGGACGGCCGGATCGTCTTCGACCAACAAAACCGTACCCTCGTCGGAATCGATCTTTTCCACTTCCGTGGTTCGCCCATCGGACGTCTCCGACGGAGAGGCGGCCGGCAGATAAAGACTGAAGCGCGCTCCACGGCCCGGTTCGCTCCACACGGTGACGGTGCCTCCGGCTTGGCTGATGATCCCGTAAACTGTCGACAGGCCGAGTCCCGTGCCTTGTTCTCGGGGTTTCGTCGTAAAAAAGGGATCGAAGATGTGTTCCTGGATTTCCTTCGCCATGCCGACGCCGGTGTCCTGAACCCAGAGAATGCAGTAGTCACCGGGGTGCAGGTGCGGAGGCAGTTGGGGATCCCCGGGAGGGAACCTTTGACGGTCGGTGGAAATGGTTAGGCTGCCCCCGTTCGGCATGGCGTCGCGGGCGTTCACAACGAGATTCATGAGCACCTGCTCGAGCCCGCCCGGATCGATTCTGACAAAGCCGACGTGAGGTCGTAGGTGAAATCGAATTTGAATGTCCTCTCCTAAAACCCGTTGCAGGATCTCTTCCATCCCCCGCAAATGCTCGTTGAGGCGGATGATCTTTGGTTCGGTGCTTCCTCGCCGACTGAACAAAAGGAGCTTCCGCGTCAACGCGGCGGCTCGGCGGGAAGCGTCCAGAATCTCGCGAAGGGTGTGGCTCTGTGGGTTGTCGTCGGAGGACTTCGCCAAGCCCAGTTCGGCGTAACCCATGATGACGGTCAGAAGATTGTTGAAGTCGTGAGCGATACCTCCCGCCAACCGGCCGATGCTTTCCATCTTTTGGGCTTGCCGAAACTGCTCTTCCAGTCGCCGCTGGCGAGTGATGTCCCGGCCTACCGTCAGGATCGCGGCGTCCTCTTGCACGGGAAGAAGGTTCCAAAGGATGAAGCGATGCTTTCCCTCGGGGACTGTCATGGTTGTCTCAAAGTTCTCCACGGCTTCTCCCCGCCGGACCCGCTCCAAGACGGCAACCACCGCGTTGCGAGCCGGCGTACCGATCAGGTCGGCAAAATGCGCGCGGGGAAGCCTTTCCGGAGCCAGGCCCAGGATCCTGGACCAGGCGGGGTTGGCCTCTCGAAAGTAGCCGTCCATGTCCAAAATGGCCATCAGGTCGATGGACTGTTCGAAAAGTCTGCGTCGTAACTTTTCGGCGTGCACTTCGGTGGTCAGATCGATCCCTATGAGGATGTGAGAACCGTCGGAGAGGGACGAGTGCATCCACCTGGTGTACAGCTTCTCACCTTGTCGATTGCTGGTCAGAAGTGAGATCCATCTTCCCGGAACTTCTTCCACGAGCCTCCGAACTCCCGCGTGGGTGGCCGATTCGGAGGGAATTACATCGAGCCACGGTTGTCCGGTGACCTCGGAGAGATCGCACCGAAACGTTCGTTCAAACGCCCGATTCACCCAGCGGACCCGGTCGTCGCTTCCGATGAGCACCGTCATGACGGGGGAGGTTTCCAGGATAGTGGTAAGTAGCTCGTTGAATGCTAAAACCTGCCGCGACTCGTCGCGGGCTTGTTGTCTTTCGTGTTCTTCCTCGGTCACGTCCAATAGGAATCCTTCCAAACGTGGGCCTCCAACAGGGTCGGTGGACACCTTCCCTACCTCCCAGATCCAGCGCTTTGTTCCGTCGGCGTGGCGAATCGGGTAGCAAAGTTCGTAGGAACCCCCTCGGGTAAGCGCCTGTTGCAAGATCTCCTTTACATAAGACTGATGAGAGGGGGAAATGAGAGACGAGAAACC
>JAPXNP010000262.1:0-3788 GCA_033811955.1 Acidobacteriota bacterium | reverse complement strand
CGGGCCCGAATCAGGGACGTCCTGGCCTATCGCGCCAAGCCCTGGCCGGGAGTGACGGGCGATATCATCTGGAGCTCCGCCATGGACGACGTGGGAGAGGTTACGTTGGCCCACTTTGAGAACGGACGGTGGGTTTATTACACGCGTGAGGAACTTGGGGTCCCCCGGGGTTACATTCCGGCGCGGGATCGAGTATCGCGAGAGGCGGCGCACAGCCTCGACACGACGGAAGACTGAGATGCGGGGGCGCGGTTCAGCGATGCTGCGGGCCTTGCGGCGGTCTGGAATCGCATCTTTACTGTTTCTGTGGCAAGGAACCGGGATTACGGTCTCGGCCCAGGAACCGGTCAAGGATCTTCGCCAGTTTGCTCATGAATATGCAGGGCCGGGACGAGACGAAGATTTACCGGCTCCGCCCGCAACCATGCCCATCGCCTACTTCGGTCCTTTCACAAACGAGGAGGTCGATTACGACTTGGACCTTTGGCGGGCGGCCGTTCTGGCGGTAGAGGAACTGAATGAAGCTTCGGCGGTTCGGCCGCCGCTCCAACTCATTCCGATCTGGTCGCCGAATCCCTGGGGGGGAGGAATCTCGGATCTCGCCAAGGAGCTGTTCGGCGGCCCAAGCTTGGCGGTACTCACCGGGGTCACGGGTGACGCCGTTCATCTCGCCGAGCAGATTGCCACAAAGGCCCGCGTTCCCGTGGTAAACGGGGGATCTTCGGATGAAACCGCGCACCGGGCGAGCGTACCTTGGCTCTTCAGTTGTCTGCCCGGGGAGAGTGCGCAGGCACCCTTGCTCGTCGAACATCTGCAGCGTCTCGCGGGCGAACGCCCGTTCCTGCTGCTCACCTCTACTTCCCATGACAGTCGCGTCTTCACCGACGTATTGAGTCGGCTGCTCTCCCACCGAGGGCTCTCCCCCCGCCTTCATTTGCAAACCGACCCCGGGGCCACGGCTTTGCCGCAGGCTCTTGAGGGTCTCGACTTCCATGAAATAGCCGCCGTGATTTTGATCGGTGAGCCCGTGTTTTCGGCTGGTATCTACCAGCGTCTCCGCGAGGTTTTCTCAGGCCCCGTGTTCGGCTCGTCGGCTTTCGGACGCCGGGCCTTTCTGGAAACCTGGGAGCGATCGCCCGGTCCCGTCTATTTTCCCTATCCGGCCGATCCCCACGGCGTAGAACGTTTCTCGGAAAAGTTTTCCACCCGCTTCCAGCGCCGCGGAGACTTTGCGGCAGCCTCGACGTACGACGCCGTCAAACTTCTCACCGCTGCGTTACAGATCTCCGGCCCGAATCGAGCCCGCTTACTGGACGCACTCCGTGCCGTGGTCCCTTGGAAGTGCTCCACCGGAGTCATCGACTGGGATCTTCCCGGACAGAACACGCGTCGCCCGCTCCTCGCAACCCTGTTCGACGGGCACGTCGTTCCAGCCCCATAGTGACGGGCTTCGGCCTTGATTCCGCCGGGGTTCGGTCACATCTCGGCAAAGCCGCCGGCCGCGCTCCGCGCGGGACCTCCCCCTTCCGCCTCAGGCTGATCCGCTATACGGGACAAGAGGTCTCCAGCGCGAAACCTTGCAACACAGGTATTTCAAGGTTCGGCTTGCTCTCTCACCACCTTGAAACCCGAAACTTGAAACCTGAAACCACGACTTCCCGGAAGAGCGGTGCGTGGTCGGCCTCGGAAGATCAGTCAGGAGGACCGCTGTTCTTCTTTGACGAGCTCTCGTTTCAACACCTTTCCCACAACACTTTTCGGAAGGGCCTCAACAAACTCAATCCGTTTAGGAATCTTGTAGCGAGCCAGTTTGTCCTTCACGTACTCGAGGACCTCCGCCTTGCTAAGACTGCTTCCCTGCACCGGGACGATAAAAGCCTTGACCGTCTCTTCCCGCACTTTGCTTGGAATACCGACAACGGCCACTTCGGCGATCTTGGGATGTCGCATCAACACCTCTTCAATTTCCCGAGGGTAGATATTCATCCCCGCGCTGATAATCACGTCCTTCTTGCGATCCACGATCCGAAAGTAGCCTTCTTCGTCCATTACCGCCATGTCTCCCGTCAACAACCAACCGTCGCGCAGAACGGAAGCGGTTTCCTCCGCTCTGTTCCAGTAACCCTTCATCACCTGAGGGCCCCGGACGGCCAGCTCACCCACCTCGCCGGACGGCAGCTCCTCGCCGGTGTCCGGGTCAACAATGCGAGCTTCCGTATCAGAGATAGGAATACCGATAGTCCCAGGTTTGCGACGTCCCAGCATGGGATTAACAATGGCCACCGGGGAGGTCTCCGTCAGCCCGTACCCTTCCACCAACCGCCCGCCGGTCTTGGCTTCGAACCTCTCCTGCACCTCCGCCGGCAAAGCGGCGCCGCCGCTGACGGACAGACGGATACTGGAGACGTCTTCGGCGGTCAACCCCTGGTACCGACTGATCGCGTTGTACATGGACGGTACGGCGCAGAAGATGGTCGGTCGAAACCGCCGAATTTGCCGGGCCAATTCGGGAACCTCGAAGCGGGGCACCAGCAACATCGTGGAACGACCTACCACCGCCAGGTGAAGCCCCGTGGTCATGCCGTAGCTGTGGAAAAAGGGAAGGACACACAGAATAACTTCCCTGCCGTCCTGCATACCTGACAGCCAACAACGCGTCTGATAGGCATTGGCTACCACATTACGGTGGGTCAGCTGGGCTCCCTTGGGAACGCCGGTCGTACCACCCGTGTATAACAGCATGGCGGTGTCATCCACGGCTATATCGGCTTCAGGACCGTAAGCCGACCGGCGGGGAAGAAGGTGGCAGAAGGAAAGTACCTTGGAGGACGTCTCACGAAGGTCAGGCCGCTTCCGTCCTCGCTTCAACCGACTCAGCCAATTCATGGGCCGGGGCAAAAAGTCCTCGACTTCCATGATGATGATCCGCTTGACGGGAGTGTTTCGGTGAACCGCCCAAAGCTTCGGCAGCAACCGATCCAAGATCACTACCGTTTCAGCACCGGAGTCATTCAGCTGATCTTCCAATTCCCGCTCCACATAAAGGGGATTGGTGGGAACTAGAACGGCGCCCAGCTTCGCGGCTGCAAAATGAGCTATGGGATAGCCGGGAATGTTGGGAAGTACCAAGGCCACCCGGTCACCTTGTTTCACTCCCAGATCCGCGAGAGAATTGGAAAACCCGTCTACCAGATGCAACAGTCTTTCAAAGCTCCAGTGTCTGCCGTAAAAGAGCATCGAAGTTCCGCGGGGATTGTCCTTCACCGCGCTCTGAAGCATTTTGTATAGAGTGAGTTCCGGGTACCGAATGCTTCGCGGTACCCCAGGCTCATAAAACCGATGCCAGGGGTGCTCTTCCATGTCGTCTCCTCGCAAGGCCGGGCCGGCTCCCTGACGATCTCTTCGCCGGCTTCTAAGACCGATCGAGCCGTCCAGTCGGTCGGCTCGATTGCCGGTGGAGTGATGTACATAATAACGGGTTCGTCTCCCCCATGCTTCGATTTGTGAGTTGGTTGCCGGAGCCAGACCGCTCAGGAGTTGAGGTGCGGGTTGCGCATCCTCTTGCCCTGGGGCAAACTGCCTATGACGGAGTTCCTCGTGACGGGGCTTGGCCGGACGCTTGCCTTCGCCGCGTCCTTCCCTGGAGTCCTGTGCCGACCAAAACGATAGAAGCGCCGGTGCGCTAGAAAACGGCCGACGGTGAGCGGATGAACGGAAAGAAGCGACCCGGGGATGATGTAGATCTTTACCTGGGTATAGATGTCGGGGGAACCAAGATCGCCGCGGGC
>JAPXNP010000261.1:0-3794 GCA_033811955.1 Acidobacteriota bacterium | reverse complement strand
TATTGTTTCGCTGTCGAGATGCGACTCGGGTGTGGCAGGCGCTGTTTGACGACGGCGTGATCGTCCGCAACCGTAGTTCGGTGGAGGGATTGGAGAATTGCATTCGGGTGTCCGTGGGTACCGGGGAAGAGAATCGAACCTTCCTGGAACGCCTTCGATTTCATCTTGAAAGGCTGTGAAATGGAAGCAAGGCAGGCTGTAGCACGGCGTGAGACGGGCGAGACAAAGATTCACCTGAGTCTAAATCTGGACGGTTCCGGCCGTGGTGCGGTCGCCACCGGAGTCGGTTTTCTTGACCATATGCTGGAACTGCTGGCTTATCATTCCGGAATCGATCTGGAGATTCAGGCCGAAGGGGATCTTCACGTAGATCAACATCACGTGGTTGAAGACGTCGGTTTGGCATTGGGACGTGCGACGGCCGAAGCTTTAGGAGAGCGACGGGGAATCCGCCGGTACGGCTGGGCTTTAATTCCCATGGACGAAGTGTTGGCGGCGGCTGCAGTGGACCTGGGTGGGCGTCCCGCCTTTGTCACCGATTACCGTCCCGAGTGGGCTCAAGTCGGGACCTTTCCCACGGAGTTGGTACCGCACTTTTGTCGGAGCTGGGCCAACGAGGCGCGTGCCGCTTTGCACCTTCGCTTGCTGACACCTGGGGAAAATGAGCACCACCGCGTGGAAGCGATGTTCAAGGCGTGGGCCCACGCACTGGGTGCGGCTGTGACGAGGAGAGTGGAAAGGGTTCAACAGATCCCCTCCACCAAGGGATCCCTCTAGTGTCTTCCCTGTGTGACGGGCACGGAGAGCTCCTGAGCCGGCGGCGCCCGGCAAGACAGGAAGCGTTCTCGGAGCACTCGATTCTCTGTTGACTAATTGGAGACGGTGATGCTGGTGGTGGTCGATTATGAGGCGGGAAACCTGTACAACGTAGGTCACGCCCTGCGACGGTTGGGGGCGGAATACGTTATGTCGGGTGAACCCGACGTGGTTCGTCATGCTGACGCCGTCATCTTGCCGGGAGTAGGCTCTGCTCGGGCGGCCATGGCCTCGCTGGAGCGGCGGTGCTTGGTGGACGTGCTACGAACGTTAAGGGTCCCGCTCCTCGGTATTTGCCTGGGGATGCAGCTCCTGTTCGAGCAGTCGGAAGAGGACGACGTTGTCTGTCTCGGGCTGGTACCCGGAGTAGTGCGTCGGTTTGACAGCCGCCGTGTCAAGGTCCCACACATGGGATGGAACCAAGTACATTGGGAAGATACTGCAATTCTCCCAGACAAGATTCTGGAAGGGATACCGACCGAAAGTTACTTCTATTTCGTGCACAGCTACTATGCTCCCGTTAGGAAGGGCGTTACGGCTGCGGTGTGCTGTTATGACGGTACTTTTTCCGCGGCGGTGAGGATGGACAATTTTCTCGGTGTGCAGTTTCACCCGGAGCGGTCGGGAGAGCTGGGGCTTCGGCTGCTGGGAAACTTTATGCGTTGGGTTCAGGAGGAGTCCTGAAAACAGTATGCTCAAGATCGCTGCCATTGACCTAATTCAAGGGAACTGTGTGCGGTTGACACAAGGTGATTACAGCCGACGCACCACGTACACAGCGGACCCGGCCGAGATGGCGGTGCGTTTTGAAGAGGCGGGGTTTGACCGAATCCACGTCGTTGACCTCGAAGGGGCTAGGGAGGGCGTCGGCCGGAACCGCTCGGCTTTGCGGTCCATCGTTTCGGCCGTGAGTCTCCCCGTGCAAACGGGAGGCGGGATTCGAACCGCCGGTGATGTGGAGGAGTTGCTGGATAACGGCGTATTCCGAGTGATCCTGGGGACGGTGACGTTACAGGATCCAGCGGTCGTTACTGAGTGGGTCCGGCGGTGGGGACCGAATCGCTTCATCGTGAGCCTCGACTTGCGTCAAGGAAGGTTGCAGGCCCGTGGATGGACAGAGGCGAGTGGGCTTTCGTTACCTGATATGGTGGCCCGAGTCCGGGATTGGGGAATCGACGAGATAATCTCCACCGACGTCGAACGAGACGGCACTCTGGAAGAGCCGAACTTCGACACCTACCGTTCTCTAATCGAGACGTTCGGGCATAGCCTGCGGATCATTGCCGCGGGGGGGGTCTGTCGGCCCGAGCAGATCATGGAATTGGGCCGTATGGGAGTGGCGGGCGTCATCATCGGCCGGGCTTTGTATGAGGGAGAGTTTGGCTGGGAGGAGTTTTTGCGTGCTGGTGCGGAGAATCATTCCTTGTCTTGACGTGAAGAACGGTCGCGTGGTGAAAGGAGTCCACTTTGTGGACCTCCGGGATGCGGGGGATCCGGCCGAGCTCGGGTATCGCTATTACGAGGAGGGTGCCGACGAGTTGGTTTTTCTGGATATCACGGCGACCGTTGAGAACCGAAAGACCATGCTGGAATGGGTTCGTCGGGTGGCCGATTCGATTTTCATCCCCTTTACCGTCGGAGGAGGCATCGGGTCTCTCGAGCAGATGCAGGAATTGCTGAGAGCGGGAGCCGACAAGATCTCCATCAATAGTGCGGCGGTGAGGAATCCCGACCTGATCAGTCAGGGGGCGGCCGTCTTCGGGTCCCAGTGTATCGTGCTGGCAGTGGATGCGAAATGGACGGACGACCGCTGGACGGTGTTTGTCGACGGCGGGCGCCGGCCCACGGATCTGGACGCCGTGGACTGGATCCGTGAAGGTGAAGCCAGGGGAGCCGGCGAAATCCTTCTCACTTCAATGGATCGGGACGGTACACAGGCGGGTTACGATCTGGACCTGCTTCGAACGGTTTCGGAGATCGTACGTATTCCGGTGATAGCTTCCGGTGGTGCGGGTTCGCCCGAAGATCTCTTGAGGGGACTCGCCGAGGGAAAGGCGGACGCCGTTCTTGCGGCGAGTATCTTCCACTATGGGCACCACAGCATCCGTGAGGTAAAGGAATACTTGGCGGAGCACGGGATTCCCGTGCGGCTTTAGGCGATCGGGCTCCTACTTCAAGCCGGCAGAACCTCGTCCTCGGGTTCCTCGACGAATCGCTTGCCGGTTCGAAACGCTATTACGAACGGATCCTCCGAGCGACGGAACTCTTCGAGAGTTCCCAGAAAATGGATCACTCCGTCTTTCAACAATAACAAACGGTCGGACACGATCTCCAAACATCGTAAGTCGTGAGTGACTACGATGGAGGTCAGGTGCTCCTGTTCAGAGAGCTTACGGATCAGGCGACTGAGGGATTTTCCGATCATAGGATCCACGCCGGTCGTGGGCTCGTCATACAAAACGACTTCCGGATCTCCGGCCAGCGCTCTCGCGATAGCGACTTGCTTGCGGGCTCCCACGCTCAAACTGTCGTACCGGAGATCAGCCATTCCCTCAAGCTCCGCCGCGTCCAACAGGTAATCGACGCGTTTACGGATTTCTTCCTCGTCTGTGACGCCTCGTTCAATTAAAGGAAACGCTACGTTGCCTCGAACGTCCAAAAAGTCAAAGACGGCTCCGCTCTGAAAGACGTAGCTGACCCGCTTCCGATAGTCTAAGAGTTCTTCCTCGTCCATGTGGGTGATGTCCCGGCCTTCGAAAAGAATCAATCCGGAATCAGGTTTGAGAAAGCCCGCGATCAGTTTGAGCAGAACGCTCTTTCCGGTCCCGCTCCGGCCCAGCACTCCAAGGGTTTCTCCCGCATGCACCCGGAATGTGACGCCCCGCAGGACGGGGTGGTCGAACGCCTTGGCGACGTTAATGACCTCAATCAATCCGTACGGAGTCTCGCCGCAGTCGTCCGACTGCGGTTCGGGTTCG
>JAPXNP010000260.1:0-3839 GCA_033811955.1 Acidobacteriota bacterium | reverse complement strand
CGCGCTCCGGGCGCCCAGTGGAGAAATCCAGCCGTCCCGCGTCCGCTTTCGCCCTTCCTCGCTCCCTTCCGTCGCCACTTTCCGTGACGACGGTGAACGTCTCGGGAACCTCCACCTGCCGTGGTAATCCAGCCTCGTAATGGATCCTGACTTCACCCGCCGAGGCGAGCTCCTGTCGTCCACCGCGAAGGTCTTCCCTCCGGTAGCGAACCGGGCCGAAGATACGGCCGTTCACCGGCCGGAACCCTTCCTCCAACTGCCACTCCAGGCGGGAAGCATAGAGCGCTTCGGCCGGACGTCCGATTGCCTCGGACGGGGAACGCTCAACATGCACTTCTCCGAACAACCTGAGACGACCTTCCCGGCCGTCCCGAGGAGGCACCCAACGGAAATGATCGGCCTCGGCCACAGTTCCCTTGAAGTCTTGCAGCAAAACATCAACGTCGGCCAGCAGCTCCCGGTAATTGCGACTCATCCATGTAGTTCCCTCAGCGGGCTCCAAAAAGGCCCTCACCCTTTCACTTTCAAGTCGCCCGGCGCTCTCCCCGTAATGCTCCTCCAGAACGGCGGACACCACCAGTTTGTCGGCCTCTCGCAAGCCCGTGACGTCAAGGACTGCCTCCGACATCTCCTCCGCCGGTTGCCGCCATCTCATCCAATGGCCTTCGAGACGCAACTCGGGAGAAAGCACCAGCCGTACAGCGCCCAGCGCACTCATTTCTCGAGGCTGGTTGTTTTCGTCGAACAGTAGCAGCATTTGTTCTGCATCCAGAGACTGCTCGTCTGAGCGGACTTTGACCTCCTCGCGTAGGTGCAGCACCCCGCGGCTCAGTTCGTAGTCGAGCCTTCCAGCGGTCAACTCGGTGCGGCCCTCTTCGCGAAACATGACCAAGTGCGTGGCAGCCAAACCAAACAGACGGCGCTCCCGAATCCGATACTCCATACCCGTGCCACGGGCTCGTTGACTCCGTCGTTCGAGCCGGTACTCGCCTGGAATCCAAACGACCTCCCTCTCCAGATCCGCAGTCGCCCGATCCGCCTGAATCCAGGTGTCGTTCCGCAGGGTGATCTTGACATCCCCCTCAAACAGCACCGTTTGGTCTTTTGTGTCGTAGACCGCACTTTTGCCCTCGATCCAGTCGGTGGCGGTTCCCGCTTCAGGTTCTCGAACGACTCTCACGTCTTCCAGCTCTTGCCGTCCGTCCGCCGTCACGGCGCTTCGGGCCGCTCGAACCTGAAAAATCACCCGCTCCCGGTTGATTTGCCGGTGTTCGAATTCCGTACTGAACCGACTGACGGTGGGAGGAAGGAGCTGGATCTCCGAGCGTGTCTCGCGCCTCGCTTGACGCCAAAGGTAGCTCGCGCCTACGGAAACGAGCGCGACAAGCATGACTAGAAGCAGGAAGCCACGGAACCACCGGGATCGAATCATGGATCTAGGCTCGGCGGCATTGTACTAGACTGTGGGGGAAGGCAGTCCGCCGAGCCATACTCCCTTTAGCTGCGAAGATCGCGAATAGTCAACAGGATGCTGTCCTGACCCTGGAAGCGGTTTCGACTGACCGTATAAGCGAGATCCAACGCCCCGCCGGTAGCCAGCTGGTGACAGCGTTCCGCTCCACCCCACCAGATGGCTTCAATGCGATCTCCAGCCGAGGGCAGAACCCACTTCACGTGTTTTCCGTTGATGAAACGGGGACTACCCAGCGGTTCTACCCCCAGACTGGCGAAGACGGGAACCGGATTCCCGACGCCGAAGGGACCCAGCTGTTCCAAATCGGCCAGGCGGTCGAAGGTCCAGAATGCGACATCTACTTGTGCGTCGAGCGCAAGTTCCAGCTCCAAACCTTTCTCTTCCGCTAAAGGACGAACCACCTCGTCGAGCCGTCGCCGAATCAAATCAATGCCTTCGAGCGTACTCCACTCCGGCTTTACGGTGCACCCGACGGCCTGGGCATGTCCGCCGAACCGTTCGAAGAAACCTGACGCCGACTCCAAGATCTCCAGTAAGTGCAGACCGGGCACACCCCGTGCTGATCCCTGTCCCGTCTCACCCTCCAGGGACACTACCAGCGCCGGCTTGTGAAAACGCTGCACCAGGCGAGCCGCCACGTTGCCCAAAACCCCCCGGTGCCATCCCCGGCCGGCGACGACCACCACCGCTCCGCTGAACTGCTCGGGATGCGTCGCCTCCCTTTCCCGGATCTCCTGGAGAATCCGCTCCTCCTCCGCTCTTCGCTCCCTGTTACGGCGGTCCATCTCAACAACAATGGCCTCAACCACAACCGGGTCTCGGGCGGTAAATAACTCCACAATCTCCTGGCCTCCTCCCATACGCGTGAACGCGTTGATCCGCGGAGCGATTCGGAAACCGATGTCGGTGGGGTCGACCTCCTCGCCGACGCCTGAACCGTTCAGCAACGCCTGGAGTCCCAGGTTATACGGCTTTGCGAGGCCTTCCAGCCCAAGCTTGACGATGACACGGTTCTCTCCCACCAACGGCACCATGTCGGCAATGGTTCCGATGGCCGCCATCTTGAGGAAGTGATGAACCACGCCGTCCTTCCCCGCCGACTGGAACAGAGCCTGCGCCAGCTTGAAAGCCACCCCCACACCCGCCAAGTGCCGATCAGGATACCCACTGGTCGTAAGCTGGGGATTCAGAACCACGAAGGCTGGAGGCAAGTCCTCCCCGGGCAAGTGGTGATCGGTCACAATCACGTCAAGTCCGAGTTCCGCAGCCCGCCTGACCGCCTCCGCGTCCCGAATGCCGCAGTCGACGGTCACCACAAGATCCACTCCGTCCGCCGAAGCCTGTTCCAAAACCGCTGGTTTCAGGCCGTAGCCGTCTTCAAGCCGGTGGGGAATGTGGTGTCTCACCCGCGCTCCGAGCATCTCCAGGGCCCGCCGAAGCAACACCGTAGCGGTGATCCCGTCGACGTCATAGTCTCCATAGACGAGGATCTCCTTTCCCCGTTCCAGGGACGAACGGATGCGCCGCACGGCTTGAGCCATCCCGGCCATCCTCATCGGGTTATGTAACTGCTCGAACGAAGGGTGCAGGAAGCGCCGAACCTCGTCGCAGTCTCCAAGGTTCCGCAACACGAGAAGGCGCGCCACCCACGGCGCAACGTCACACTCTCTCGCCAACCTTTCGACTACTTCAGCCTCTGCCGGTCGTACCGTCCAACGGTAATGCACCGGCACATCCTAGCAGCCGTTCCTGACGTTCGCGCAACCGCCCCATGATCAAGAGAATGCAGCAAACCGAAGCCGGCGCAACCGGCACGAGGTGCCGAATCCCCGTCCCCGTTGGCCGTGGCAGTGTACTGTCCCCTGGCTCTCTTCACGACCAGCTTGGAACGACTGGATGTGTCAACCGTCCCCGAAAAAGCCGTCTCCCAGTCTTCGCAAGAGCAGTTCCGCACTTCCAGGAATCGGGACTTCCCAGAACTTCCGTATCCTTCGAGCGATGCGCCGGATTTCCGCCGCCGCCGCACTGCCTGGTGACTCCAACAAGAACGGACGTTTGGCGGGAACCGAGGCTCTCACCTCGGCGTCCCAAAAAAGAAACCCAAAAAAATCCGCTTCAAGACAGAGAACGGAGCGCAAGCTCTCCTCGATCTGCTCGGCCAAGCCTAGATCGCTGGGATCTTCACCCATGTTGAAGACGATGCGAGGTCGGAAATCGCGACACACCCGAGCCACAATTTCTCCGGCCTCCGGATCTTCCTCCGCCAGCTCCTGCTCGAGCACCGCCAAGGAGCCGAATTGGCCTTCCATGGGCTGGGAATAGAGCTCCCGCAACCGCTGCCGAAGATACGTCCGATCGCCCAGTG
>JAPXNP010000259.1:0-3848 GCA_033811955.1 Acidobacteriota bacterium | reverse complement strand
CCAGAATACAGAAGGATTTGATAAAGAGTCCCGACCAAAGTGAAAACGGTGGCTACCACGATCTGGAACCACATGGCCCTGAGAGGGATCTTCCGTCTCGGATCTACCTCGGCCAGTCGACCAGGAAAAAGGCGGTCACGGGCCATTGCGAAGTAGACTCGCGGACCCGCGATGGACATGGCGGTGAGCGAGCTGAGGAGTGAAACCGCGATGAGAAGGTTGACGGCGACCGCGGTACGCTCTCCCAGGACGTGGTTGGCGGCGATCTGAGCCACCGGGATCCGGCTGGCAAGTTCCGCCAAAGGAGCCGCCGCGAAGTAGGCGGCGTTGATTGCCAGGTAAAGTAAAGTAACGATGCCTGTTCCGAACAGGAGGGCCGTCGGGAGACTGCGTGCCGGCTCACTGATTTCTTCCGCTAGATATGCGGCTGCGTTCCAACCGCTGTAGGTGAACATCACGAGGATGAGGCCGGAGCCGAGAACGAGGGGATTGGATGGTAGCAGAGGACCGTTTACCGCCTCCGCGAGATAACTTCCGTCGCCGCTTGCCACCCAGACGGCCGTAACGAAAGCGAGAATAAAGACGACGTTAATCGCCGTCAGCCAAAACTGCAGACGGCTGGAAGTTTGTAGGCCGACGGAAAGTACTCCTCCGACCATCCAAAGGCAGCCGACGGCCCCGAGCTTGGCTTCCCAGCCGTCGACCGAGGAAAGGCCGAGCAAGGGGGCCATATAGTGAATCAAGCCCAAGGCGCAGGCCGCCAATGGAGCGGTGAATCCGATGAACAAGGACGCCCAGCCCGACAAGAAGGCAGGCAGCGGTCCAAAGGCCGGCAGGAGAAAAGCATATTCTCCGCCGGCTCGGGGATACATGACGCCCAGTCGGGCGTAACAATGAGCTCCGGCCAGTGCGAGCAGACCGCCAAGCACCCAGAGCCCGAGTAGCCACGGAGAAGCGCCCAGGTCCTTGGCAACCAGTCCGGACGTGGTAAAGATGCCGGCGCCCACGATGTTGCCGATCACCAGGGCGGTCGCAGTGGTCACCCCTACTTCCCGGTAGAGTCTCATTAATGTGCCTCTTCAGTCGCTGTGATGTTTGGCCACGGTCACGAGTCCCTGAGGGGGTGGAATCGATCTTTGCAGGAACCGGGCGGCCTTGCAAGAGGGCGGTAACCCGGCCGACCCGCCCGAGATCGGTCGAGACGGACGTTCCTTCCCGTTCTCATCCCTTGCTAGGGTTAGATTGCTCGGCCGCTTGGGTGGTTCATGGCGGCGGAGGTTTCATGGGGCTCGGACGCCGGTGAACCCCTGGCACGCCGTCACTTGACAGTCCCGGCGGCACGAAGGTCCGCATCTCGCCGCTCCCAACCGAACGCGACCGGCCGGTGTGGGAGTGGTCTCCGTCACTCGAATGCACAGTGTCGCCCCGTTGGACATCTTGCGGCTCTATTCGATGAGATCCTCGAGCAAGGCTTCAAGCGTCGAACGATCCTGATAGTCCACCAGATGACGGACTACCACTCCCTCACTGTTTACCAGAAACAGAGTGGGATAACCCTGAATACTCCCGAACGCTTCCCAAGTGGCACGGTCCAGCGTGAGCTGGGGAAAGCTCAGACGATGTTCCGTCAAGTAACGACGGCGGACTTCAGGATCGACGCCGAGGTTCAGAAAATCGTCGGCGTTAAAACCGACGAATTGTACACCCTTGGGGTCGTATGTACCGAAGAGTTCCGCCAGAACGGGACTCATCCGCACGCAGGGCGGGCATCCGGTAAACCAAAAGTAGAGTAAGGCCGGTTTTCCTTTTAGCTTGTCGACAGAATAGAGCCGGCCGTCAAGGGTGGTGCATTGGAACGGCGGGAGCGGACGTCCTTCCCAACCGGCCATGCGGACAGCCGACCCGTGGCGCTGTAAAAACTTCTCGAGGTTTTCCTCATGGATTTCGGTGATCTCGCCCGTGCTTTCATCGCGTTCCAGTAAAGGGGGAACACGAGGATCTGAGACCATGACGTCGAGAAGTAAACCGATAACCTCCGGTGGCAGGGAAAACCGCTGGGACAGGATTGCCAGGGACGGTACCGAGCCCGTGCTGCGCGCGTGTCGGAGGATGAAGTCGGGGAGGCCGAAGAAAGCCTCGTAGAGGCGAGCCAGTGCCTCTCTTTCGGCCTCAGTTAGGTCGGGGGTGTTGTAGAGGCGGCTGAACGTGACCCGTCCCGTTTCCTTCAACATGATCCGGATTCGCTGGACGACTCGAGACATAGCCTCCGCGGACTCTTGCCGCTCAGACTCGGCTTGGGGAAGCGTCGCTCGAGGCTTCACCACCGGCGCCCCCAGTGTCGATGCGTACAGCGCGAAGACGGAAAAACCGGCTGACTTGTCCAACGGTCCCTGCGTAAAGGCTGGATACAAAGACGCGAACAAACAAGGAACCAAGCACGAAAAGCGCAGTCGCATGCTCCGATTATGACAGAGACACCGGAGCGGGTCGGGATTCTCTCGCCGCCGGAGAGATCGCCTGGAACAGGGTGCCTCGAATGACCCCTGGACGTCGCCTCGAGGATTACAATGGAGATGGTTGCTCTATCAACACAGACGTTCGGAGGTGACAAAGACTCTTGCAGAGAACCGGTCATATTGCTGTTGCCGAGCCACACGGAACGCGTGTGGACGATCTTTACCAGTTGCTTGAAATCGTTCCGCTGCATATTCGCCAGCTTCTAGAATCCGACCCAGAGCTCCCCAACCTGATCGAGGTGGTCCTGGATTTGGGTCGCCCTCCGGAAGCGAGATATCCGGGTCGCGCCGTCTACTTGGAGCGGTTCGAGGTCACTCGTCAGGATCTCGACCACGTGATTGATCGCGTGGGAGCTTTCACGGCTGACAACCGGGCGGGAATCGAACGAACACTGCATCGGATCTCAGCCGTCCGGAATCGACGGGGCGAAATCATAGGGCTCACCTGTCGCGTCGGGCGCGCAATCACGGGTACGGTGGACATCATCCGCGACGTCATCGAAACGGGGAAGAGCCTGCTGTTATTAGGTCCTCCGGGGGTGGGAAAGACCACCCTATTGCGGGAAGCGGCCAGGGTACTGGCGGATGAACTGGGTAAGCGGGTAGTCGTGGTGGACACCTCGAACGAGATTGCGGGCGACGGAGACGTTCCCCATCCGGGTATCGGGCATGCCCGCCGAATGCAAGTGCCCAGCCCGGATCGCCAGCATGCCGTCATGATTGAGGCCGTCGAGAACCACATGCCGGAAGTCATCGTCATCGACGAGATCGGCAATGAGCTGGAAGCCGCGGCGGCAAGGACCATTGCCGAGCGGGGTGTGCAATTGGTCGCCACGGCCCACGGCATGACCCTCGACAACCTACTCATGAACCCTACGCTCTCAGACCTCGTGGGAGGTGTTCAGGCGGTTACCTTGTCGGACGAAGAGGCGCGGCGCAGGGGCACTCACAAAACTATCCTCGAGCGGAGGGCTCCGCCTACGTTTGACATTCTTGTAGAAATACAGAGCCGAGACCGATTGGCAATCTATGCCGATACGGCAAGAGTGGTCGACGATTTCCTGGCCGGTTATCCGCTGGGACCCGAGATTCGAGTGCGAGAGAAGGACGGCAAAGTGGAGATCCTGGAGAGCCCCTCCGACGTCGAGACGGCGGACAATCTTCAGGACTTCGACGACGGACGCTTGGGCGCAGAGGATCCGACGGTGCGGACAGGGAGGCCGTTGCGGCGTCGATTGCGGATCTACCCGATAGGAATCAGCCGCACACGCCTTGAGAAGGCCATCCGAGAGTTGGGGATTCCAGCCCGCCTGGCCGATCAGCCGTTGCACG
>JAPXNP010000258.1:0-3868 GCA_033811955.1 Acidobacteriota bacterium | reverse complement strand
GGTGCGTTGCGACTGCCCGACGTCCCAGGGCGCCTCCTCGTTATAGGTGGTGGGTACATCGGGTTGGAATTGGGTACCGTTTACTCCGCTCTCGGTTCTCGGGTCACGGTAGTGGAGATGCTCGACGGTCTTCTTCCGGGCGCCGATCGAGATCTGGTGCGACCTCTTGCCAAAAGACTGGAGCAGGTTTTTGAAGGAATCCATCTAAAAACCCAGGTGGAGCGGATCAGGACAAGGGATAAAGGCGTTGAGGTGACCTTTGCGGGTTCCCACACCGGGACCGAGACCTTCGATCGCGTCTTGGTGTCGGTGGGAAGGAAGCCCAATTCCGGCAACCTTGGACTGGAGGAACTAGGGATTGAACTGACCTCCGGCGGATTTATCAAGATCGACGAGCAATGCCGGACTTCGGTAGCGAACTTGTTCGCCGTCGGCGACGTGGCGGGCCAACCCATGCTGGCGCACAAGGCCATGCGCGAGGGGAAGGTGGCGGCCGAGGTGATCGCCGGTAAGAAGACGGCTTTTGATAATCGGGCAATCCCCGCCGTCGTCTTCACGGATCCGGAGGTGGCCTGGACTGGCTTGACCGAGACGGAGGCCAAAGCCAAGGGAATCGAGGTCAAGGTGTTGAGGTTTCCTTGGGCGGCTTCGGGCCGGGCCTTAACTCTGGGACGAACCGAGGGACTCACCAAGCTTATCTGCGAGCCTGAGTCGGGACGCATTTTGGGGGCGGGCGTCGTCGGTGTGAACGCGGGCGAGCTCATCGCCGAGCCGACCCTGGCCGTCGAGATGGCGGCGGTGGCGGATGATGTCGCACTGACCATACATACGCACCCAACTCTCTCCGAGACGATGGGCGAGGTTGCGGAGATGTTCCTAGGGAACGCCACACACGTGTTTAGGAAGTGACGTGGGGCCGAGGGGACGACCTGCTGGAAGCGACACCTTCTTCAGATCTTGCCGAGTAACTCCGGAAGGGAGTTGAGATGACGGGGAATGCTTTGCACGACACGTACGGTACGCGTCGAGAGCTGGATACGCCGGGCGGCCGCTTTCGTTATTACAGCCTTCCGGCTCTCAAAGCGGCCGGCTTCGATCGGGTGGATCGGTTGCCGTACAGTCTTCGGATTCTGTTGGAGAACCTATTGCGTCACGAAGACGGAGTCACGGTGACGGCGGAGGACATCCGGTCATTAGCGGAATGGGATCCCAAGTCACCTTCCGAACGGGAGATTGCCTTCCGCCCGACTCGGGTCATCCTGCAAGATTTCACCGGAGTGCCCGCGGTGGTGGATCTGGCCGTTATGCGTGACGCATTGGCCGAGTTGGGGGGAGATCCAGCGCTCATTAATCCGTTGATTCCCTCGGATCTGGTCATTGACCACTCGATCCAGGTGGATTTCTACGGCCGCCCCGGGGTCATCCACTTGAACGTGCAGCGGGAATTCGAGAGAAACCGTGAGCGCTATGCGTTTCTCCGGTGGGGACAGTCGGCTTTCGGTAATTTCCGAGTGGTCCCGCCGGCCACTGGGATTGTCCACCAAGTGAACTTGGAATACCTGGCGCGTGTGGTGTTTACAACAGAGTCGGAGGAGGGCGGAGAGATCTTTCCGGACACGCTGGTAGGGACCGACTCGCATACCACCATGATTAACGGCCTGGGCGTGCTGGGATGGGGGGTCGGAGGCATTGAAGCTGAAGCGGCTATGCTGGGTCAGCCTATAGGTTTGCTGGTTCCCGAGGTGCTCGGCTTTCGCCTGAAAGGTCGGCTCCCGGAAGGAACCACGGCGACGGATCTGGTCCTGACGATCACGGAGATGTTGCGAAAGCGGGGGGTCGTCGGCAAGTTTGTGGAGTTTTTCGGCCCCGGTTTGGCGTCTCTTTCATTGGCTGATCGCGCCACACTGGGAAATATGTCTCCCGAGTACGGAGCCACTTGCGCCGTGTCTCCCGTGGACCGCGAGACGCTGGAGTACCTGCGCTTCACCGGCCGGCCGGCGGAGCTGGTCGACTTGGTAGAACGGTATTTCAAAGCGCAGGAGCTTTTTCACGACGCTTCTCCAGCAGAGCCGGAGTACTCCGACGTCCTCGAGTTGGATCTTGCCACAGTGGAACCCAGCATCGCGGGACCTCGACGACCTCAAGACCGGATTGGCTTGCGCTCGGCCCGTAGCAAAGTGGAGGGGGCCCTCGGTGACATGGTTGCGAACGTAGCGCAACGTGACGGAGGGATGTCGAGCCACGAATGGCGCGAGGTCTCTGTTCGGCTGGTCGACGAGGACTCAGGGAAGGAGAGTCCATTTCGGCTGCGGGACGGCGCCGTAGTTATTGCGGCGATCACCAGTTGTACGAACACGTCGAATCCCTCGGTGATGTTGGGCGCGGGATTGCTCGCGCGCAAAGCGGTGGAGAGAGGGCTTCGAACGAAGCCGTGGGTGAAGACAAGTCTGGCGCCGGGAAGCCAAGTAGTCACTCGCTACCTTGAGGAGTCGGGGCTGCAGGTATACCTAGACGCTCTGGGGTTCGCCCTCGTCGGTTATGGCTGTACCACTTGCATCGGCAACAGCGGACCTCTCCCGCAACCGATCTCCGAAGCCGTGACTAGGAACAAGCTGGTGGTCTGTTCCGTCCTTTCCGGAAACCGAAACTTCGAAGGGCGAATCAGCCCGGAAGTGCGAGCCAACTTTCTAGCCTCTCCGCCCCTGGTGGTGGCTTACGCTCTAGCGGGGAGAATGGACATTGATCTCTATAACGAGCCCGTCGGTTATGGGCCCGAGGGTCGGGAAGTCTATCTGCGGGACATCTGGCCTACGGAGGAAGAGATCCGGGAAACAATGCGCAGAGCGATCCGCACGGAGATGTTCCGGGAAAGGTACGCCGACGTCTTCACGGGAGACGAGAACTGGAGGAACCTTCCCATACCTGAGGGAAGTCGGTATCAGTGGGAGGACACTTCGACCTATATCCGGCGTCCTCCTTTCTTTGACGGGATGCAGCCCGAGCCCGAATCTCTAAGGCCGGTTGAGGGAATGCGGGTTTTGGCTCTCCTGGGTGATTCCGTGACAACCGATCATATTTCGCCGGCGGGATCGATTCCGGTGGACAGTCCGGCGGGTCGGTATCTCATGGCGCAAGGGGTGGATCCGAAGGACTTCAATTCCTACGGGTCGAGGCGGGGTAACCATGAGGTCATGTTACGGGGGACCTTCGCCAATGTCCGCTTGCGCAACCGGCTGGTTCCCGGGGTGGAGGGAGGGTATACACGTCTGGCCGGCGATCCGACCCCGATTTCCATTTACGACGCCGCCGTGCGCTATCGGGAGCAAGGGATTCCGTTGCTGGTGATTGCCGGTAAGGAATACGGCTCTGGCTCGTCTCGAGACTGGGCCGCCAAGGGAACTGCATTGCTGGGTGTGCGGGTGGTCTTGGCTGAAAGTTTCGAGCGGATCCACCGGAGCAATCTGATCGGTATGGGGGTGTTGCCGCTCCAGTTTCTAGACGGAGCCGATGCGGAGAGCCTCGGGCTCACGGGTTTCGAAACTTACGATTTGCTGGATCTGACCGATGATCTCCAACCCAAAGCAAAACTGACCATGCGGGCCGGGAGGGAGAACGGGGAGGTGACCGAATTTCCTGTCCTTGCGCGGGTGGATACTGCGAATGAGGTGGAATACCTCCGTCACGGGGGTATCCTCCGCTATGTTCTGCGACAACTGACCAACCGCAGTTGACGAAGTATGGGCAGTTTGGTCAATGTCTTCGTCGGCGTGAGATTTGACGGTGAACCGCAACTACGGTACTCCTGGTGGGGTCTTTTGACGTTTCACTTTTTGGGAGGGACGCGTGGAAGACGGGTGGGTTCTTCAGA
>JAPXNP010000257.1:0-3870 GCA_033811955.1 Acidobacteriota bacterium | reverse complement strand
CAGTCGGAGTTGTTTCGGCACGTGCCGATCGTCTACATGTGGGACGATCATGATTACGGGCCGGACGATTCTGATCGAACCGCTCCCGGAAGACTCGCCGCCCTGGAGGCTTACCGGCGTGCCGTGCCTCATTACCCGCTGAAGTCTCTACCCCCTGATCGGAGGTCGATTCATCAGGCGTTCACCGTAGGAAGGGTTCGCTTTCTGGTTACAGATCTCCGTGCGATGCGGGATCCAGCCGAACTTGCCGACGGTCCCGACAAGAGTATGTTGGGCAAGGACCAGAAGGCATGGTTGTTAGATGAATTCGCAAAGGCGGTAGAGGAAGGCTTTCCGCTGGTAGTCTGGGTCAGCACCGTGCCCTGGATCGCATCCGCCGAGGGGAAGAAGTTGGCGGGTTGGGCTCCTTACAGCTTCGAGCGGGGCTTGCTGGCGGAGAGAATCCGTTCACTCGGGCTGGATCGTCGCCTTCTCATGTTGAGCGGCGACGCTCATATGGTGGCCATCGATGACGGATCCAACTCCAATTTCGCGCCGGGAGCCGAGGCAGGGGAAAGGGGGTTTCCGGTAATACAAGCGGCGCCTCTCGACCGCTATCCTCGGAAGAAGGGGGGACCCTACTCTCACGGCACGGAAACCGGCGGTACGTTTTTCCCTTGGTCCAAGGTGCAGCAGTTCGGTTTTATGGAAGTGGTCGACGACGGCAACCGGATTGAGGTGTGGATCACCGGCCGCGACAAGCGCGGAAGGGTCCTCGACGGTATGGAGCTTCGGTTGCTCTGCACGGACGACGGATGCGAGGTTGTGCCGTAAGCAGGAGTGGGGACGCCTAACCGGGCCAGATCGGATACTACTCTGGAGGAGTCATGCGATGTGGGGGATAATCCTGGACAGATCGCGCTGCGCCGAAAGGAAACGGGGAGAACTGAAAAGCCGAGCTGCGGAAGGAAGCGTCCGATGTGCAGCCATGAGGGGATTTGGACGGTGATCTCGCCGAAGCGTACCTGCTGGGCGGGATTGGTGGCTTGCCTGTTGACGGCGGCTTGCACGGCGCCTTTGGAATCTCCGGTGCGAGAGGAGGTTTCCCTCAACGGCGAGTGGAGCTTCCAGCCGAACGGCCGCGGCGAGGAGTTTTCGGTCGTTGTACCTTCGTTTTGGGATGCTCCTCAGGATTACTTGTACCCGGAGGAATGGTTACACCTTCGTCATGGAGTTTACCGGCGGGAGTTCATGGTGCCTGAGTCCTTCCGCGACGGCCGCGTAATGCTTCGTATCGGACGGCTGGGGGTCATGGGTAAGGTCTTCGTCAACGGCCGTCAGGTTGGGGGAGAGACTACGCTGGGGTATTTGATGTTGCAGCTGCCGTATACCCTTGACGTGACGGACCTGGTGTCGTTCGATGCGCCCAACCGGTTGGAGGTACGGATCTGGGGAGGACAGAGCATCGTTCACGGCCAAGACGAACTCGATCCCGACGAGCAGGATTTTCCGCCGGACGTGTTTGACGACGGCAATCTACTCCTTCCATACGGAGTGGATCATTACGACGGTCGGCGGGGTCTTAACGGTGATGTGACGTTACAAAGTAGGCCGTCCGTATATGTCTCGGACCTCCATGTGATTCCCGATCTGCACGGGAATGCGAACGTGGCCGATGACGAAATCGAAGTCCGGGCCGAAGTTACGAACCGCCGTTCCGAGCCCGTGGCGATCATCCTGCGGGCGGAGGCCGTTTCCACCAGCGGCCGAGGTAACCGCACGTTCCCGGAGCGCCGGCTGGAACTGGCACCTGGGCAAAAGGCTCTGGCGGTATGGGAGAGACTGAGCTGGACCGACGCCGCATACTGGTGGCCGCATGACCCGCATCTGTACCGACTTGCGATCGATTTGTCGGCAGACGGTAGTGTTTTGGATAGCTGTGAGACCCGCTTCGGTTACCGCGAATTCCGAGTGGTGGGAGATCATTTCGAGCTGAATGGAGTACGCGTGAACCTGCGGGGTGACGCCTACGAGTTCTCCTGGCACGAAGGGTATCGACACGGCCCTTCGCTGGGGCCCGTGATCTCCACGAAGGAACTGGTTCCGGCCATGCAGCGACGTTTGCTCGAGGAATACCAAGCTTTGAACATGAACGTGCTGCGTCCCCACAAGGCCAGCGGTATCGACGAGTTGTATGACTGGTGCGATGAACTGGGAATAATGGTGATGGACGAGGCTCCGTTTTGGGAAGTCTTCCAGAGAACCGACGAGAGGGCGCACCCGTACTATGAGGAGTGGGTCCGGCAGTGGGTGCGGGAGCGGAAGAATCATCCTTCCATCATCATGTGGATCATCGGCAACGAGTGTTGGGGAAGCGCCATCCCTGAGTTCAATTACCGGGCGGTTAAGGAGATCGATCGCACCCGTCCGGTTTTTCACGAAGGGATCCGGCCCGGGGATTTTGCGGGCGACGTGGAGTGCCTGCACTACACCGGCGGCTATCCCATGGGACCTTTCAATACCACCGAACTCTACGGAATCTATCAGGTCAATCCTGAGAAGCCGCGGGGGGAAGGAGAAGCCGTTTTTGCCGACGGTTGGCCGTTGAAGGATTTCGCCGGTCGTTTGACGGACCGCCGGTCTGAGCGCGGCGAATCGGGAAATCCGGACATGTTGTCCCAGGCGGAATGGGTACGGGGAAGTGCTCGAATTCTTCGGGCGATGCGTTATGCCCTTCTGCCTGACGCACGGCTGTATGCCGACTGGTGGTACTGCTTCGAGCCGATCGAAGAGAACCTTCGGCCGGACTGGACCGACCCGGCGGCTCCGGGGATTAAGCCGAAGGTTTTACATCGGCCCGTCGTCAATGTTTTCGACAACCGGTTTCCCGAAGTAAGAAGGAACGTGGCCTGGGAATACTGGAGGAACTCTTATGCACCCGTAGCCGTCTTCGACCTGGAGCACGATCGCTTGGATGTTATCGGCCGTGAACCCGTCGTTTTTGAACCGGGCTCCCGTCTTCGCCGGAGTCTTGTGGTGTACAACGACACTCTGGCAGGTCCCGAACTGGTGGAGATTCCGTGGCGGCTCATTGTCATGACCGTGACGGAAGAGGAGGAGGAGGTCTTGGCCGAGGGCCGTCTCTCCGTCGGAGTACCCCACGGAGAAAAGAAGGAGATTGAGCTGACGGCGGATCTGCCGGCGGGAGTGGAAGCTCCGGGATGGCTTGTCCTGCACCTCCAGGCCCGTCACGACGGACGCCTGGTCTTTTCGGAGAGAGATCGGCTGGGTGCCTTCATCAAGGTTCCTCCGCCCTCTCTTGCAGTGGATCCGCAGGAGGTGGTGCTGGGCGATCTGGACGGCGAGAGGGGGCGACAGTGGAGAAAGTTGCGGCTGGTGAATCGGGGTGGCGGTCGTTCGGTCTTATGGAAGGCGGAGGTTTCTCATCCTGGAATTGAGTTGAGCCTGGAGGAAGGCAACCTGCGAAGTGAGCAGGAGCTGTATTTCCGCTTGAATCCTGAGGCGTTTACTCCGGGAAGCGTCCTTGATACCGCTATCCGATTTATCACCCGGGAGGCTGGGCAGGCGGAGGTTCAGCTCCAGGGTCAGTGGGCGGAAGAACCGATGCCCGGTGGAAAGTGACGGTAGTGCTGTACCACCAGGCTTCTTGGTTGAGAAGAGCGCCGGAGGTATCGGCAGGTTCCGGTTCCGTGTGCAGACGGCATGCGGGGTTCTCAAGGCCTCGACTGGTCCGTAGTACGTAGTAATGCTTACGCGGTGCATGCCCTTGCCGCCGGTTTCGGCGTCGCTTCGAAGAGGCGACATCCGGGCGGCTCCCCGGGGGCAGCCGGGCGCACCTGCTCGCCTTATCCGGCGGGTCGCACCCTCTTA
>JAPXNP010000256.1:0-3887 GCA_033811955.1 Acidobacteriota bacterium | reverse complement strand
TAGGAGTGAGGAGCGTGGGCCATGAAAGTGGATCGTAGAGCGTTCTTGGGAAGTGCCGGCGCAGCGTCCCTGGCCGCCTGGGGTCGGAGTACTCTAGGTCAGCCGCCGGAGAGGAACCGACTGAAACTGGGCCTAATCGGCTGTGGTTGGTGGGGTACCGGTTTGTTGAAAGCCGCTTATCAGGTGGGGGGCGTAGAAACGGTCGCTTTGTGCGATGTGGACTCAGCCCACCTGGACGCCGTGGCTCAGGAAGTCGCATCGCTACAAGAGGGGAGGCGGCCGGCCGCCTTCAAGGATTATTGCGAGCTGCTGGCTCTGCCGGAGCTGGAGGCGGTCATCATTGCTACTCCTCCGCAGTGGCATGCCCTCCAGTTCCTTGAGGCGTGTCGTCGGCAACTGCACATCTACTGTGAGAAACCGCTCTCCTACGATGTCAGGGAGGGTCAGAAGATGGTCGAAGCCGCCGACGCCAATCCGAAGGTGATCCAAATCGGTTTCCAACGGCGACAAAGCGCGTCGGTTCGTCAGGCGGCGGAGTTCATTCGTTCCGGGGGCGCCGGGAGCATCGTGCAGGTGGAAGCGCAAATTCATTACCAGGCCGAGATTCCCGACACCACCATCCAGGATCCGCCTCCCACCTTGGACTGGGATGCATGGTGCGGGCCGGCTCCACTGCTTCCTTACCGTCCCAGTATCGGCCACTTCGCATGGCGCCTGGAGGCGGAGTATGGTAACGGCCACCTGGTCGACTGGGGTATCCACTGGATCGACGCCGTTCGGAATGTGCTGCAGTTGCGCATGCCGAGGCAGGTACAGTCCGCCGGAGGTATCCGCTTACTGGAGGGAAAGATCACCACTCCGGATACCCTGAATGTGAGCTGGGACTTCGGAGGTCTTCCCGTGTTTTGGAGGCATCGTATATGGGGTGCCGCAGAATACACACCCGAGACTTCGAACGGAATCTTCTTCTTTGGGGACAAGGCGACGGTTTTTGTCGACGACCGCCGTTGGGAGGTGATTCCCCGCGAGCGGGGCGCACGACGGGAGGTGCATGAGGTCCCGGACGAGCAGGATCCGCGGCTGCTTCACGTGGCCGAATTCCTGGAAGCGGTTCAAACCGGTGGAGGCGTGAGTTGTCCGGTACGGGAGGCTTTTCAAAGCACGACCACCGTGCACCTGGCCATGATCGCCTACCGCACGCAGTCGGTTGTCCGTTGGCATCCTGTAGCCCAGGAAATCGAGGATAATCCGGAGGCTGCCAAACTGTTACTGCGGCGTTACCGTTCTCCGTGGGTCCATCCTGCAGAGGCGGTCTGATGCGCTGGGAAAAGGACGAAACGGGCATGAAGACGGAATCTTTCGCCGGCTATCCCCGTGGCTCCCTCGGTTCCGATGGTCCAGGGTGGTCCGGGTGAGAGGCGGAAGCGTGATGAGGAAAAGATCTATGGATGAGCGATACCGACATCTGGCGGAACGGCTGGTGGGCTACTCGATCGACCTCAAGCCCGGCGAAATAGTGTTGATCGAGGCCACGGAGACTCCGCCGGCCTTTGTGCGGGCGCTGGTGGAGGCGGTTGCCGAACGAGACGGTGTTCCGACCGTGTGGCTGAAGGACTTGTCGGTCCTGCGGGCTCAGCTGCTGGCCGGAAAACGGGCGACGTTTGAGCTGACCGGAGACAACGAACTGGCATGCATGAAACAGGTGCAAGCCTATATCGGTGTCCGAGGCGCAAAGAACTCCGCCGAGCTGTGCGACGTGCCCCACGAGAACCTGCGACTCTGGGAGGACTTGGTGTGGAAGCGGGTGCATGTGGAACAGCGGGTGCCGCACACCAAGTGGGTGGTGCTCCGATGGCCCCTTCCATCCATGGCGCAGCAGGCGAAGATGTCGACGGAAGCCTTCGAAGACTTCTATTTCCAGGTATGTACTCTCGACTACGAGCGACTTTCCCGGGCTATGGAGCCGCTGAAGGAGCGGATGGAGCGGGCCGACGAAGTCTACCTAAGGGCGCCGGGTACCGATCTACGGTTTAGTATTCGAGGGATACCAGTGGTCTTGTGCGACGGCCACCGGAACATCCCGGACGGTGAGGTCTACACGGCGCCGGTTAGAGAGTCGGTGGAGGGTGTGATCCGGTTCAACGCCCCGACTGTTTACCAAGGGGTTACCCACGAAGACGTTTGTTTGGAATTCGAAAAGGGGCGGATCGTGCGAGCCGAGAGCTCGAACAGCGCTCACCTCAACCGGGTGTTGGACACCGATGAAGGGGCCAGGTACGTAGGAGAGTTCGCCGTCGGCCTGAATCCTCACATTCGGCGGCCGATGGGCGATATTCTCTTTGATGAAAAGATTGCCGGCAGTATCCATCTGACGCCCGGCAACGCCTACCAAGAGGCCTTCAACGGAAACCGAAGTGCGGTTCACTGGGATCTGGTTTTGCTGATGGATCCTTCTTCCGGCGGGGGAGAGGTTTACTTCGACGGAGAACTTATCCGCCGGGACGGTCGCTTTGTGCCGCCCGACCTACAACCCTTAAATCCGGAAGCCCTGCTCGCGTGAAAGCGGCGCATCCGGATCGAGAGAGTTTTGTAAACTTCACCGCCGGCATGGACTCGGTAATCGCCTGGAGGTATTGGGTAGGGAGGCAGAGGGGGAAGGGACTTGCGTTTCTTCTGCTTGCCGCAGTTGCGTCGGGATTGGTTTCGATCGTCGCCGCTGCGGCTGTTGAGGACACACCGGCAATTCGGATCAAACGGACGGAGGCGGGTCCCGTCGTTGACGGAGTCTTGAGCGATCCGGCGTGGCGGGACGCCGCACGGATCGAGGGCTTTGTGCAACGGGAACCCCGCACGGGTGAGCCCGCGTCGGAGAGAACCGTGGTTCTGGTTACTTACGATGAGGAGAATCTGTACCTCGGTTTCCACTGTTACGATTCCTCTCCGGGATCCATCACGGCGAAGGAAATGGCTCGGGACGCCGACCTGTCGCAGGATGACCGCGTCCAGATCATTTTGGACACCTTTCTCGACCGGCGAACAGGCTACTGGTTCCAGATTGGTCCCCGAGGCTCTATTGGTGACGCCTTGATCAGCGACAACGGAGCCGTCTTCAACAAGGATTGGGATACGCTCTGGGAAGGACGCGCCGTAATACATGACGAGGGGTGGGATGCGGAAGTGGCGATTCCTTTCCAGTCGCTCTCGTTTCCTCAGGGAAGTGACACGTGGGGGCTCAAGCTGATCCGTCATATCAAGCGCTTGGAAGAAAGTGACTACTGGCCCACCGCCAATCTCGACAGTTACAACTTCCAGGTGTCGGACGCCGGGCTCTTGGTGGGTTTGGAGGGAATCCGCCAGGGCCACGGGCTGGATATCCGTCCTTACGGTCTGGGTGGCCTACACCACGAGGAGAACGGGAATTACGGCCTGAAGGGTGACGTGGGAGTCGATGTGTTTTACCGAGTCACTCCGAGTGTTCAGGCGGCCCTGACGGTGAATACGGACTTTGCGGAGACGGAGGCGGATACGCGTCGGACCAACCTGACCAGGTTTCCGCTGTTCTTTCCGGAGAAGCGCGATTTCTTTTTGGACGGTGCCTCTTACTTTACGTTCGGAACCAATCGGGACGATTTGATTCCCTTCTTTTCGCGGCGGCTGGGCTTGGATATGGGGGGGAGTCCGATTCCGATTCTGGGCGGCGGAAAGCTTACCGGCCAGGTGGGTGATTGGAACTTGGGTTTTCTGGGAGTAGCCGAGGACCGGAACGACGAGACCAGGGGTTATGGTGTGGCCCGAATTCGCCGTAACTTCGGACGTGAGTCGTCCATGGGTTTCATTGGGACTACGGGCAACGCGGTGGGGGAAGAGGACAACCGCTTGTTGGGGGC
>JAPXNP010000255.1:0-3908 GCA_033811955.1 Acidobacteriota bacterium | reverse complement strand
CGGCTTAGGTAAGTCGGTGACTGGGGACGCGTCGGGGTCCCTTGGCCCAGACTCGACAAGTCGGAAGAGAGTATGGCTACATTTCAGGATCTGGTTCATCAGCTGCTGGGGTTCTGGAAGGATTACGGATGTGTTATCCAACAGCCGTATGACGTGGAGGTCGGAGCGGGGACGATGCACCCGGAGACGTTTTTTCGGGTCCTGGGTCCCCGGCCCTACCAGGTAGCGTACGTCCAGCCCTCTCGGCGCCCAGCCGACGGACGCTATGCCGAAAATCCCAACCGTGTCTACCGCCATCATCAGCTTCAGGTCATCCTGAAACCTGCTCCGGAGGATGTACAGGACGTGTACTTGGACAGTCTGCGGAGTATTGGGATCGTTTTGCGGTCCGCCGATTTGCGGTTTGAAGAGGACAATTGGGAAAGCCCGACGCTGGGAGCTTGGGGAATCGGTTGGCAGGTGCTTTTGAATGGGCTGGAAATCACTCAGTTCACATATTTCCAGCAGGCGGGCGGGCGCGACCTCGACCCGATTTCCGCCGAGATCACGTACGGCCTGGAACGAATCGCCGCTTTTGTGACCGGCAAGGACAACGTCTTCGATCTCCTGTGGAGCCCGACTGTGACGTATGGGACGGTCCGCCGCCGAGAGGAGCGGGAGTTTTCCAGGTACAACTTCGAGCTTGCTGATACGCCTCTGTTGTTCCAACTGTTTGATCTTTACGAAAGGGAGTCGAACCGGTGCCTCGAAGCCGAATGTGTTCTGCCCGCTTATGACTATTGTTTAAAGTGCTCCCATACCTTCAATTTGTTGGATAGCCGCGGGGCGATCAGCGTCACCCAGCGGGTGGCGCTGATCAATCGGGTGCGCTCGCTGGCGGTGGATATCGCATCGGCCTACGTGAAACAGTCATGAGTCATCGATTGTTGTTCGAACTGGGAACGGAGGAGATTCCCGCCTCCATGATCGTGCCCGCCCTGGAGGATCTAAGACGCGGCATGGAAGGGGCGCTCGCCGAGCCGGGACTAGGCTGGGAAGAGGTTCATACCTTCACTACGCCTCGGCGGCTCGCGGTGCTCTTCACCGGATTGCCGGAACGATGTCCTGACCGGGGGGAACTCGCCTGGGGGCCGCCGGTCTCCGTCGCCTTCGACACCGCGGGAAGGCCTACGCCGGCGGCCGAGGGCTTCGCGCGAAAACTGGGGGTGGGAACGGATTCTCTGGAACAGGCGGACAACGAGCGTGGCCGGTATGTGGTAGTACGGCAAGTCGTCCCGGGCATTCCCGTGGTGGATCTGGTCAAAGAGATACTGCCCGGTGTCATTGCATCGATTCGTTGGCCGAAGACGATGTATTGGACTCCCAGCCGCTTCCGGTTTATACGTCCCATACGGTGGATCGTCCTCTTGTGGGACGACGAAGTGATACCGTTCGAGTTTGAAGGTGTGAAGGCGGATCGCTGGAGTCGGGGACACCGGCTGATCGGACCGTCACGCATCGAGATTTCCGAGGCCGCGGCTTACGAAGAGATCCTTCGATCGGGCGGGATTTTGGTAAGTCCCGGCGAGCGTCGTCGGATCATAGAAGCCGGTCTTCAGCGCATTTCAGGAGATCTTCAACCGGTTCCGGATTCGGAACTGCTGGAAACAGTGGTTCATCTCAACGAATGGCCTGCCGTCATCAAAGGCTCCTTCTCGCCCGAGTTTCTCAGGATCCCCGCAGAGGTGTTGGTGACGGTGATGCGGCACCACCAGAAGTATTTCTCTCTGGTGGACCAAGAGGGTCGTCTTGCTCCGTCCTTCGTGGCAGTCATCAATAACCGGCAAGATGCGGATGGGACGATCCGGGAAGGCCATGAGAAGGTGCTGCGGGCTCGGCTCGAGGATGCCGCGTTCTTTTGGGACGCCGACCGCAAGATCCGGTTGTCGGAGCGGGTCGAGCGCCTCCGGGACGTGTTGTTCCAGGAGAAGCTGGGTAGCTACTTCGACAAAACGGGGCGCCTGGTACGGTTGTCAAACCGTCTGGACCCGGATCCCCAGCTTGCCGAGGCCGCCCGGCTGTGTAAGGCGGATCTGACCACCGAGATGGTACGGGAGCTTCCCGAGTTGCAGGGGGTGATGGGTGGTCTTTACGCTCGAGAGGAGGGGTACCCTGAAGGGGTGTGGCGGGCCGTGTACGAGCATTATCGCCCCGTTTCGCTGGATGACGAACTTCCCGAGAGCCGAAACGGCGCGCTGCTCTCGGTGGCGGATCGGATGGATACGATAGTCGGATGCTTCGGAGCGGGTATTGTGCCTTCCGGTTCAAGCGATCCCTTCGGGTTGAGACGACAGGCACAGGGTGCCGTCGAGATCCTTCGGGCCTGGAGATTTGAGTATTCCCTCCGGGAGTTGGTGGAATCGGCTTTAAGCGGCTTTCCCTGGGAGGAAGAGCAAGGCGTGCGGGAAGCGGTCTTGGCTTTTCTCGAGCAGAGGGTGTCCTTCCTTTTGGAACGTTTAGGTTTGGCTCGGGACGTCGTGCGTGCCGTTTGTGCTACGGGTATCGCCTCCGCGTCGCCGGCCGAACTGGAGGACCGCGCCAGAGCGGTGGCCCGGATTCGGGGGAATGAGGATTTCGAAGCGCTTGCCGTGGCGTTTAAGCGGGCTATGAATCTCTTGGCTCGCTCCGGTGAATCCGAAGTGGCTGAACCGGATCCGGGAAGGTTGCAGGAAGAGGGTGAAAAGCGGTTTTATGAGGTCTTGCAGGAGTGGGTCCCGAGGGTACGGGCATCGGTTGAGCGTAAGGATTACGATAGAGCCCTGGAGCTGATTGCGGAGATCCGACCTGCAGTCGATCGGTTCTTTGATGATGTGCTGGTAATGGTGGACGACGCTTCGGTGCGTCGCAATCGGTTGGCGCTTCTGCGCAGAGTTGTGGACAGCATCTTGATGGTGGTCGACCCGTCGCAAATCCTGGTTCAGGGAGGAGGAGAGAATGGCTAGCAAAGGTGTTCCTATCGCAAAACCCGAGGGGAAGTTGGGAGTGCTGTTGGTCGGTCTCGGAGCCGTAAGTACTACCTTCGTAGCCGGGGTTGAGGCGGTTCGCAGAGGTATGGCGAAGCCTTTCGGTTCGTTGACCCAAATGGGCACCATCCGTCTCGGAAAGCGGACCGAGAATCGGGTTCCGAGAATCCAGGATTTCGTTCCGCTGGCGAGGCTGGACGACCTGGAATTTCTGGCGTGGGATCCCATTCCCGACAACGCCTATCAAGCGGCATTGAAAGCCGGAGTGCTGGAGACGACCTTGTTGGACCGGATCCGCCCCAGGCTGGAAGTACTCAACCCGCTTCCCGCCGTTTTCGATCGCCGCTACGTGAAACGGCTGGATGGGACCCATGTTAAGCGTGGTTCCAATAAGCTTGAGCTGGCCGAACAGGTGATGGACGACATCCGCCGGTTCGCGGATGAGACGAAGGTGAACCGGATGGTGATGGTCTGGTGCGGCAGCACGGAAATCTTCTTGAAGCCTTCGGAGGTTCACAGCAGCCTGGAGCTTTTTGAGGAGGGGTTACGCCGAAACGACGAGAATATTCCGTCCAGCATGGTCTATGCGTACGCTGCATTAAAGCTGGGAATTCCTTTTGCGAACGGGGCACCGAACCTGACCGTGGACATTCCGGCTATGTGGGAACTGGCCAAGCGGAACAACGTTCCCATTTGCGGAAAGGATTTCAAGACCGGGCAGACTCTCATGAAGACGATTTTGGCTCCGGGGCTTAAGGCTCGGTTGCTCGGTCTGTCCGGATGGTTCTCTACCAACATCTTGGGGAACCGGGACGGAGAAGTGCTCGACGATCCGGAGTCGTTTCGTACCAAGGAAGAAAGCAAGCTCTCGGTGCTGGAGTATATTCTGCAGCCGCACCTTTATCC
>JAPXNP010000254.1:0-3909 GCA_033811955.1 Acidobacteriota bacterium | reverse complement strand
GACCTGCCCGAGGGGATCGTTTCTCGTAGTCGACGGCGAGGGAGGAAGGATCTGGGTGGGTGAGTCCCGAGAGAAAGTCGAGTTGTCGGCCAGGAACATCCTTCGACGGACGCACTTACATGCGGTGGAGCCCCCGGGCCCTTGCCGCACGAGGGACGGGGTCCGGGTCGACCTCTTCGCCAACCTGGAACTGCCCGAGGAAGGTGAGCGGGCGCTTCGTTTGGGAGCAGAGGGGGTGGGACTCTTCCGTTCCGAGTTTCTATATCTGACGAAAGCGGTTGAACCGGGTGACGAAGCTTTTTTCGCGTCGCTTTACGACCGCCTTGTCCGACCCCTGGGCGGGGCGGAGGTCGTGATTCGTACTTTGGACGTTTCCGGCCCTCCGAGTGAAGCTTCCGCCGGCGAGGAATCCGGAGCTCTGGGCATGCGGGGGATCCGGACCGCCCTGCGGGATCTTGATCAGTTCGTCGCACAGGTTCGTCCCATCGTGCGGCTGCGCAAAGAGTGGAACGTCAAGATCGTGCTTCCGATGGTGTCCGACGTGGACGAGTTAAGGCGGGTGAAGGATTGCATTCAGGAGATTGAGCGACAAGAGGGACTACCACCCGACCGGAGGACACCCATAGGCGTTTTGTTGGAAGTTCCCGCCACTCTCATTACGCTTGAAGCCGTCGCGGCTGAATCCGATTTCCTGCAGGTCGGGACGAACGATCTGACCCAGTACATCTTGGCGGTCGGTCGGCGTAGCGATCAGCTGGCGGATCTTTATGATCCGCTGCATCCCGCGATGCTCCGGGCTCTCGATCACATTGTCCGGATCGCCCGGGAAACGGGACGGACGGTAACCGTTTGCGGCGAGATGGCAGGGGAACCTCGGTCCGCTCTGTTGCTGGTGGGGATGGGCTATCGGCGCCTGTCCATGGGACCCTACTCTCTTCCCGCCATTCGGGAGGCCTTGTCTTTGTATGATCTAACCGAGCTGGAAGCGTGGGTGACTGAACTAATGCAGTTGGTGTCACCCTCCGCCGTACGCCGATATCTGGCGGATCGGGTCGACGCCGACCTGAGGCGGCGTTCCAAGGCGGCGCAAGTTCGCTGAGTGACGGAGTGGGGAAGACCTATGCTGCCTGTGACGCCCAATCAGCTGACGGTCCTACGAATGGCGCTGGTTCCTCTGTTTATCCTTCTGGTGTCCTACTCCTTCTGGCTCTGGGCACTGATTACCTTTCTGGTAGCGGGGGTCACCGACCTGCTTGATGGTATGATCGCCCGCAGATGGGGCCGTAAAACCGATCTGGGGACGCTCCTCGATCCTCTGGCAGACAAACTCCTTCTGGTGAGTTCGTTTGTGCTTTTTACGTTCAGTTCTGTCCCTCTGGTCGTCCGACTGCCTCTCTGGTTGACGATCACGGTAATCAGCCGGGACCTACTGCTGGTAGGCGGTGTTCTCGTATTCAATCTCACGGTGGAACGCCGAGCATTTCCGCCTTCCATCCTCGGGAAGGCCACCACCGTATCACAGCTCTTTCTGATCCTTTGGGCGCTGGTCGGCAATACCTGGGGCCGTACGGTCCCCGGTCACGAGCTTCTGATCTGGACGACTTTGGGGTTGACCCTCACCTCCGGTTTGCATTACATGCTCCAGGGTATGCGGCTTATCGCCGCCGAGTGGGAAAAATAGGCGTGGGGTAGTCATCGGGCGCGGCGGCGGAACAGGAAGGAGCCAAAGATGCATCATGAGTCTTCCTTGTCGGAGAAATTGAGTCGTCGGCGTTTTCTTCAGTCAACCA
Organism: Acidobacteriota bacterium; assembly: GCA_033811955.1. Taxonomy (GTDB): domain Bacteria; phylum Acidobacteriota; class UBA6911; order RPQK01; family JAPXNP01; genus JAPXNP01. The sequence goes on along the minus strand of JAPXNP010000254.1, from coordinate 2,119 downwards.
CGGTAGCGGCCGCTGCAGGTTTGGGAGGGTCGTCGGCTTGTCGATCCGGTGACCGTGAAGAGAAGCCGGGCAAATCCGGTTGGAACGATTTCGAGCTTTTGGAGACGACGATCGCTGACCTCCAACGTTCGATGGAAGCAGGGGAGCGAACGGCGGAAGAAATCGTCGGGCTCTATCTGAACCGAATTGAAGCCATGGATCGTCGCGGTCCCAGATTGCGGACCGTCATTGAGCTCAACCCCGACGCGATGGTAGCGGCGAGGCGCTGTGACGAGGAACGTCGTGCGGGAAAGGCTCGGGGGCCTTTGCACGGCATTCCCGTCTTGGTCAAGGACAACATTGAGACGGGCGACTCGACGGCTACGTCCGCCGGATCACTGGCGTTGGCAACGTGGCGGCCTTCTCGGGATGCCGCCGTCGCGGCCCGATTACGCGAGGCCGGCGCGGTCATTCTGGGGAAAGCGAATCTCAGTGAGTGGGCCAACTTCCGATCCGAGCGTTCCTCGAGCGGCTGGAGCGGCCGAGGTGGGCAGTGCCGGAATCCTTACGTACTGGATCGCAACCCCTGCGGTTCCAGCTCGGGTTCCGCCGCCGCGGTCTCGGCGAACTTCTGCCCCGGGGCTTTAGGGACGGAAACCAACGGTTCCATCGTCTGCCCCTCCAACGCCTGCGGCGTCGTCGGAGTCAAGCCGACACTCGGCCTGGTAAGCCGTAGGGGGATCATCCCCATTGCTCACAGTCAGGATACGGCCGGACCGATAACTCGCACAGTCGCGGACGCAGCCCTTCTACTTTCCGTTCTGGCCGGGAGCGATCCGGCGGATCCGGCCACAGCCGAAGCCGATCGGCGCAGGGAGACGTACCCGTCTTTCCTGCGCCCGGATGCGCTGAGGGGGACCCGGATCGGAGTTGTCCGCTCCTACTTCGGTTTCCATGAAGCGGTCGACGCAGTCATGGAGTCTGCTGTGCAGGCACTGCGGGACGCCGGAGCGGAAATCGTCGAACCGCTGGAGTTGCCGCACCGTAGAGAAATGAACGCCGCCAGCTTTGAGGTTCTGCTTTATGAGTTCAAGTTCGACCTCAACCGATACCTCTCAACTATCGACCCGGCAATCGGAATTTCGAGTTTGGAAGACCTGATTCGATTCAACGAAGAGCACGAAGCCGAGGAGATGAAGTATTTCGGCCAGGAGATCTTCTTGGCCGCTCAAGAGAAGGGTCCCCTGACCGACGAAGGGTATCGCCAAGCCCTCGAAACCGCAAAGCGATTGGCGGGACCGGAAGGCATCGACCGGCTTATGGACGGGCACGGTTTGGACGCTCTGATCGCACCTAGCGGAGGGCCGGCTTGGAAAACGGATTTGATCAACGGAGATCATTTCTTGGGAGGGAGTTCCAGCCCCGCCGCGATTGCCGGGTATCCGAATGTGACGGTACCGGCGGGTTACGTGCACGGTTTGCCGGTAGGCTTGTCGTTTTTTGGTCGGGCCTGGAGCGAGACGAAGCTTCTGGCCTTTGCTTACGCTTTCGAGCGGACGACTCAGGCCCGACGTCCGCCGGAATTTGTCTTCTCCGTGGAGGACGTGCCCGAGTTGGCGGGGAGCGGGGTTGCGCTGGAAACGACGTAAGGAAGCATCGGCCGGTTGTCGAAGCGGGAAGAGGCTGTCACCGGGGCGAACGGCGGCGGTGGATTGTCGGCAACCTCGGCGAATTTCCGTTCCTGCGGATGAACTCTTTGACCGGTGAACTACAGGAATCTCGGGAAATCAATCAAGTCCGGGCCGTCGGTGGGGCCAAATGTCGGAGGAGCCGGTAGGTGAACTCTCCGTCGTCCGTCAGGAATACGCGGGTCTTGGCGGAAGCGGGGGACTGGAGGGTCTCCACTCCGGAGTCGACCGATCGTAATGCGGCGATCTTGGCCGGAGCGATTCGAAAGCCTTTCTTAGATCCGGTGAAGTAGACATGCTTCGTAGCGACCGCCGGAATACCGGTATCGACGGGTGTCCGTTCTTGGGTCCAAACGATCCGGTCTCCCTTGAGCTGAAAGGAGGTGCTCCGTTGCTCCAGGTATCGCGTGTTCGAGAACAGGAAGATCAAGCTTTCATCCGGATCGAACACG
>JAPXNP010000253.1:0-3912 GCA_033811955.1 Acidobacteriota bacterium | reverse complement strand
GCCGCCGCTTCGGCCCTGGGGATACCACTTGCAGGCGGGGAATCGTCCGCTGAACCAAGTCTCTTCTACTCTGCAGTGCCTGGAGCACAGGATTCCGAAGCTCCGTCTGCTCCCTTGGAGGTTCGGCGCCGACCATACGACCGGAGGGTGATCAGCCAAGTCAGGCTGTCGGTAGCCACCGCGCGCGCAGGCATTGCAGAAACCGGCACGGTGCTCGAATCAACGCTCCCTCCGGGAGGTCGACTCCTGCCGATCCTGGCCCCCCACCACGTGGTGCTTCTGCCGGAGAATGAGATTTACCCGACCTTGGGCCACTACCTCCAAGCTTGGGGGGCGGAATCGCTCGCGCCGGGAAGCAATCTCTTCATGACCGGGCCCAGTCGTACCGCCGATATCGAGAAGGTCCTCATTTTGGGAGTTCACGGACCCCACCGACTTTGGATTTTCATCCTCTCCTGACGTGTTCGGTTTACACTATTCGTGAAGACGTGACTATGTATCGGGTGGTGAAGAGGGTTTTCTTCAGCTACGGCCATCGTCTACTGGACTACGCCGGCAAGTGTGCCCACCTTCACGGGCACAACGCCAAGGTGGAAGTCGTGCTGGCCGCTCGTGACCTGGACGCCCGAGGCATGCTTTGGGATTTCGGTGAAATCGCCGGGAGGCTGGAAGGCTTCGTAAAGGAGCATTTGGACCACCGCATGCTTTTGCGGCGGGACGATCCTCTGGTCTCCCTCCTCTCGAGTGCCGGAGAGCCGGTTGTCCCCCTGGACTTCAACCCGACGGCCGAAAACCTTGCGCGATTTCTTTTCGAAGCCGCCCGTGACCATGGGCTTCCGGTCGTTTCGATTCGGTTTTGGGAGAGCCCGAACTCCTGCGCCGAATACACTTCCGAAGGACCGGCCCCTTCGTCGCCTTGACGGCGGTTGTACCGGCGGTGCGATCTTTGGTCAAATCGCGTGTTCCTCGACCGCCCGGCTCAGGAACCGGAAAAGCGGAGCCGAATAAAGAACTCACGGTTACCACGAGCGCCGCGGACCGGACACTCCATGGTTCCGAGCACGCGCAAGCCGGCTTGTTCGGCTCGCGTGACGACCTGCTGAAGAGCTTCTCCGCGGATCCGATCGTCGCGTATCACTCCGCCGCGAGGGACATCCTCCCGCCGGGCTTCGAACTGGGGCTTGACCAGCAGAAGCAGATCAGCCCCGGGGAAATTTCGGAGCACCGGTAAGATCAATCGCAGCGAAATAAAAGAAAGATCGGCCGCAACCAGGTCCACCCTTTCCGGTACGGCGTCGGCCGTCAAGTACCGTACGTTGATCCCTTCACGGACCTCAACACTGGGATTCCTCCGTAACGACCAGTCGAGGACTCCCTTTCCCACGTCAAAAGCGTACACCCGACGGGCTCCGTGTTGCAGCAAACAGTCGGTGAATCCACCGGTCGAGGCTCCCAGATCGACACAGATCTTACCTCTAACCTCGACGCCGAAACGGCGCAGCGCAGCCTCCAGTTTGTACCCTCCGCGGGAGACATACCGATGAACCGGGCGCAAGTCCAGATCACAATCCTCCGGCAAAAGGAAACCGGGCTTCAGAGGTTCACCTGTCTTCAACCGCACCCGCCCACTTAGAAGCAGCCGTTGAGCCTCCACACGATCCTTGGCCCAGCCGCGTTTGACCACTAAATCATCGGCCCGAATCCGCTTCATGGCAGGTGACAAAGACGGCCCGGCATCAGTGCCGGCGGGAGGCGACAAAGCGGGCCAGTTGCACCAATCGGTAAGCTCGCGGACCAAGAGGTTCCAGTCCCGCCACGGCTTCGTCCACCAATCGCTCCGCTTCCCGCCGACTGCTTTCAAGCCCGAACAGCGCCGGGTACGTGGCCTTCTTTTGCACGCGGTCCTTACCCAAGGTCTTGCCGACCTCCTGCTCCGATCCCGTCTCATCGAGAATGTCGTCGACGATCTGGAAGGCCAAGCCAATCTTCCGACCGAACTTCCGACATTGCTCCTCGACGGCGACTTCCGCTCCACAGAGGAAAGCGGCTCCCGCCACGGAGATTTCAATGAGAGCCGCAGTCTTGCACGCATGAATGAAGCGGAGTTCCTCCGCCGTGTACGGCTTTCCTTGCGTAAGTAAATCAACGACCTGTCCGGCTATCACGCCGCGCGGCGTACCGATGGCCTCACACAGGCGATGGATCAGTTCCAAGCGGCACGCCTCCGTCGCCGCCTCGTTCCGGGGACGCGCCAGCAACCAAAAGGCCCTGGCCATCAGGGCGTTTCCCGCCAGGATAGCGACGGCCTCACCGAACCGCTTGTGACACGTGGGTCTTCCCCTACGGAAATCATCGTTGTCCATCGCCGGCAGGTCGTCGTGGATCAGAGAGTACGTGTGAAGCATTTCCAAGGCACAGGCGAAGTCCATGACCCTCTCTTCGTCACCCAGAGCCTCGGCGGTAGCCAGAGCGAGGATGGGGCGAAACCGTTTTCCGCCCGCAAATACACTGTAGTGCATGGCTTGGTGAACCTGAGCAGGCACTTCGGTCTCGGAGGGAAGATAACGTTTCAGACATTCATCCACCCGCCGACGCTGCCGGGCGAGGTATTCGCCCAAACTCTCCCTGGAATTTCCTTCCTCAGCGACTCTGGTCTTCGTCTCCGACATCTTGGGTACCCGCTTCCTCCTCGAGCCGGAAGGGTTGCTCCACCATCTCGCCTTTCGCGTTCTTCACCAAAATCTCGACTTTCCGCTCCGCCTCTTCCAACTTCTCGGTACAGAAGCGCGACAGCTTCATCCCCTCCTCAAACAACTTCATCCCCTCTTCCAGGGAGAGATCCCCCCCTTCCAGCATCTGAACAATCTCTTCGAGGCGCCTGAGAGCCGTCTCGAAATCCGTCGCTTCAACCTTCTTTTCGGGCTCCGAAGACCCCGCCTTGGACTCGGACATGCATTAACTCCTTCGGTCTCAGTTGATCAGGCGACCGCACTACCATTCCGGCCTGATTCGTTACGATGGCATAGCCCCGCTGCAGCACTTGCAGTGGAGAATAGGCCTCCAGCTTTCCCTGCGCTTGCCTGACGCGGGCGCTCACATCCGACAAGTAAAGTTGCGTAGCGCGAACCAACGAGTTCCAGTCTTCTCTCACCCGTCGCCGTGTCTTGTCCAGGAGAGGACCCATTGCAGCCGACAAACGCAGGCGAGCCTCATCGAGACGTTGCAGCTGAAACCGGACTCGGGTTTCGGCGTCTACGAACCCTCGGCTGTGGCGCAACCGCTCCAGCTTCTGCCGCCACCCTTGCAAGATATACCTTATCCCCTGGACGGCCCGACGCGTCAGTTGCTCGACGCGATGCAACAGTTCTTCTCGGTGGGCGGACACAATTTCGGCTGCGGCGGAAGGGGTCGGGGCTCTCAAATCGGCGACGAAATCGGCTATGGTGAAGTCGATCTCATGCCCCACCGCCGATATAACAGGAATGCGCGACCGAAAAATCGCCCGAGCCACGGCCTCTTCGTTAAAAGCCCACAGATCCTCCAGCGAGCCGCCGCCGCGACCTACGATCAGCACGTCGATATCGTCGCGGGAGTTCAGGTAATCGATCCCCGCGGCAATCTCTTCCGCCGCCCCTTTTCCCTGCACACGGGTGGGATAGATCAAGACGTCGATGCGATCGTTGCGTCGCTTCAAGACCCGGAGAATGTCCTGGACGGCCGCCCCCGTGGGTGAGGTGACTACGCCGATCCGGCGCGGCAGCAGAGGCAGCTTCTTCTTGTGGGCGGAATCAAACAACCCTTCCGCCTGCAGCCTGGCTTTCAACTGCTCGAAAGCGAGTTGGAGAGCCCCGCGCCCGAGCGGCTCCATCGTCTCCACCATCACCTGCAGCTGGCCTCGGGACGGATAGACGG
>JAPXNP010000252.1:0-3941 GCA_033811955.1 Acidobacteriota bacterium | reverse complement strand
GCGTGATCCGCAAAGAGATCACGGTGGAGCCCGGGACTCCACTCAGCTATGCGGACCTGTTGCAGTCGGAGACGCGTCTTTACGATCTCGGGATTTTCTCCCGCGTCCGGTGGAAAGAACTTCCGTCCTTCGAAAAGGCGGAGCGGCGTCACCTTTTCTACGAACTGGAGGAAGCCCCTCGTTTCTCGCTTACCTATGGAGTCGGCTACAGTCACACGGTGGGGAGTAATGCTTCGGAAGGTTTGCGAGGGGCTTTCAGCATTACGGACGGCAACTTCCGTGGGAGGGCCAACAGTCTCACTTTGGCCGTGCGTGCCGGAAGGCGAAGGCAGAGGGGAAGTCTGTCCTATGATCTCCGGCGCATTCTGGGCAAAGCCATTCCCACAACGCTTCTGTTGAGCGTCGATAACGAGAATCGGCTTTCGACGGACGAGGAGAGGCGTTTACGAATTAGGGGACGTCCTTACGACGCTCTCAGGTTGGGTTTTTCCGCCCAGACGGAACGACGGCTGAGCCGCAGGGAGTCTCTCTTCTTCCGATACGCTTTTGAGCGGGTCGAGCTCGATTTACCGACGGACGTCACCATTCCGCCGGAATACTTCCGCGAGGAGCCGAATCTTCTCCTTTCCAAGCTGAGTGTCAACTACCTTAACGAATCGCGTGATTCGCCGATGGATCCTCGCCAAGGTTTCTTTGTCGCGGGAGAAGCGTCTTTGGCGCTGCGCGCTCTAGGTTCGGGCCGCCAGTATTTTCGCTTTCTGGGGCAAGGGCGTTACTATCTGCCGGTCTTCGATGACGTGGTGTTTGTCTCGGCCTTACGCCTGGGTTTCATCGAGCCTTTCGGTTCGGAACCCAGTCCCGGCATTGATCCGGTGCCCATCAGTGAGAAATTTTTCGCCGGAGGGCCAAATACGCTGCGAGGGTTGCCGCCGGACCTGGCGGGCCCTCTGCTGAAGGATCCGGTCACGGGAGAAGTGATTCTGGTCGGGGAACCCGGAGACCAGAGGGCGGTCCCCTTGGGTGGCAATGCCCTGGTTGCGGCCAGCTTGGAGATGCGGTTCCCTATCGTCAAATTCCTCGGAGGTGCTGTGTTTTATGACGTCGGTAATGTCTTCGAGACTTTGAGTTCTTTCGGTCAGGGGCGTCTGAGTAACGCCTACGGATTCGGCTTGGCTCTCAGAACCCCGGTGGGGCCGTTGCGGGTGGACCTGGCTTACAATCCTTCTCCCCCTCTCTTGACCGGCTTTCGGACATGGAACGTACATTTCAACTTGGGACATCCTTTCTGATCGTTGTTCTCGCAGCCGGCAGCCACGCAGTCGGGCGCTCGGAGGACCCCGGTGTATCCGGTAAGGTGACCGTCGACAGGGTGCTGGCTCGCGTGGAGGATCGCCTGATTACCTTCTCCGATCTCTTCTGGCAGATTCGTTGGAGGAATTTCCCTGTACCGGCCGACCCGGAGGAGAGACGCCGACTGCTGCGTGAAATCCTGGACCAGTTGATCGCCCAGGAACTCATCCTGCGTGAGGTGGAGCGTGCGCCCTTCATTGTGGTGAATCAGGCTGAAGAAGAAGCGTTTCTGCAGCGTTTTCGCAGCCGGTTTCAAGACGAGGAGGCATATGAGGCTTTTCTCAATGAAGCGGGGATGCGGGAGGTGGACCTGCATCGCCTCATTCGCCGCCAGTTGACCGTCAATAAGTTCATTCAAATGCGATTTGAACCGTTCGTGGTGGTATTGCCGGAGGAGGTTGAGCGCTACTACCAAGAAACGCTGCGTCCGGAACTGGAAACCCAAGGGCTGACCGCGCCTCCGTTGGAGCTGGTGCGGGATACGATCAGGGAGATTTTGACTGTGCAGGGCACTTCGCGCCAGCTGGAAGAGTGGTTGGCCCAATCGCGGCGTCGGGTGGAGGTAGAGGTGCGGGAATTCCCGGAGTGAGTCCTACGCCGCCGTGCTGGCTTTTTCCCGTGGGTTGAGTTTCAATATGGGGCTGGTTGCAATCTTTACACTGAAGGGGAGGAATGACGATGAAAAGTAGTGTCTTCGGTCGACAGTCTCGGCGAGCTTTTTTGCAAACCGCAGCGGCCTGGACGGCGGGTTCGGCGGCTGGAACCGTACTGGCGGCCCGTCCTTGGCCCAGCGCCGCCGTGGCGCCCAACGATCGCATCCGTATTGCCACCATTGGTATGGGGATCATCGCTTTTGAGGATACAAAGACCGCTCTGAAGGTCCCGGGCGTAGAGTTGGTGGCGGCCGCCGATTGCTACACGGGGCGTTTGGAGCACGCCAAGGAGGTTTTCGGGAGCCACGTTCAGACGACGCGCGACTACCGAGAAATCTTGCAGCGGTCTGACGTCGATGCCGTTCTGATCTGCACGCCGGATCACTGGCATCAGAAAATGGCCATCGACGCCCTGGATGCGGGGAAGCACGTGTACCTAGAGAAGCCGATGGTGCAGAAGATCGAGCAAGGGGCTGATTTGATCGCGGCGGAAAAGCGGAGCGGAAAGGTCTTGATTGTGGGAAGCCAAACGCTGAGCTCCATCGTGAACGAGAAAGCCCGCGAGCTGTTCCGGTCCGGGATCATCGGCGATCTCAACATGGCCGACATCCTGATCAGTCGCAATGATGCGCTGGGAGCGTGGGAGTACTCCATACCGCTCGATGCTTCCCCGGAGACCATTGACTGGGACTCGTTCCTGGGTTCCGCGCCGAAGCGGCCGTTCGACGCCGACCGATTCTTCCGTTGGCGGAAGTACTGGGACTACGGGACCGGAGTGGCGGGCGACATGTACGTCCATCGTTTCACCGCCTTGCACCACATCATCGACTCGGTGGGGCCGGTCAAGGCCATGTCGACGGGGGGCATCCGTCTCTGGAAAGAGAAACGCGAAGTTCCCGACTTGATCCTTGGCCTCTACGAGTATCCGCAAAGCAACACCCATCCGGCTTTCACTCTGTTTCTTGGCGCCAATTTCGCCGACGGAGGCCATGGTCCAGCCTTCAACCTGATCGGTCACGAAGGGATGATGATGGTGGGCGACAGCCGTATCCGCATTATCCGTCGTCCTCGGAGGGAGCCGTCTTTGGAAGAGCTGGCGTACGGCTACAATTCGGTACAGACGTTCTCCGAAGCCCAACAGAAGGCTTGGATTGAGCAGTACAAGCGCGAACATCCGGGTGAGGTCCGGCCCCAGACCGAGGACGCGGACGCCGTCATCGAATACCAGGCGCCGGAAGGTTACGATCCCCGGGTGGATCATTTCCGCTTCTTCTTCCAGGCGATCCGAGAAGGAGGCAAGGTCGTGGAAGACGCGACCTTTGGTCTCCGGGCGGCAGCCCCTGCGCTGTTGGCGAACGTTTGCTTCCTGGAAAACCGGATCGTCGAGTGGGACCCGGTAGCGATGCGCCTGAAAGCTTGACCGGGAAGCGGTATTCCGGTCGCGCGGGCGGCGAGACCGGCGGTTGAGATTTCCGACCTTCGGGTACGGCGTACCGCATTCCGAGGTGCAGGTCGCCGAGCGGTACGCCGTACGCTTCATGGGCGAGTCAGCCCCCGGAGAGGGTTTTGTGTGTCCAGGACGCCTTATTTCCGGTCGGGCCGGCGGTCTCTTACGAAGCCAAACCGTTGGTGAGGGGAAACCATACAAGGATGATTAACCCGCCCCCCGGGTTTTGTCTCGCCTCGATTCTGGCGCCATGGGCCTGGAGGATCCGGTCAGCGATCGCCAGTCCCAAGCCGCTACCCGAAGACTTCGTTCGCCGGCCGGTAACGGTGGATAAGCCTCTGAAATGTTTCCGGGCTTATCGAAAGGGTACAACCTGGGATCTGCAAAAGTCGGGGCAGGGATCTCTCTGCGAGCGGTGGAATGCCTTTGCCACGCTCTCTGGGAGAAAGACTGTCGGCGGGGTGAGCGCAAGCCGGTAGAGTAGATCCTCC
>JAPXNP010000251.1:0-3951 GCA_033811955.1 Acidobacteriota bacterium | reverse complement strand
GCCGTGACGCCTACAGAGCAAAGCTCGCTTCCGCCTCTGGGGTTTCGAACCGGGCATAAGGGCGACGGGAAAAGTACTCCCCCGAAGTAACCGCTCAGCGCACTCAAACTGATTCCTGCGATCCGCTTTCGGCGAAAATCCTTCTCACCTCTTGGCCCAGTTCAATTTTTCTCTAAGAAGCTCGAAGAATCCCCGGTTACCGGAGCGAACCAAGCGTAAGCGATGCGGAGACAAGGTGCAGACGATCTCGTCCTCCTCTCGAAAGGCGACCCCCACCTGTCCGTCGACGGTCAGCATGACATCGGTTCCTGAACGAAGGAGCAAACGTAGCTGCTGTCTGGCGGGTATTACCAAGGGACGGTTCGACAAGGTATGAGGACAGATGGGTGTGATCACCAGACATTCCATCAAAGGGTGGACAATGGGTCCACCGGCTGAAAGAGAATAAGCCGTCGATCCTGTGGGTGTGGAGACAATCATACCGTCGGCGACAAACGAAGCGATGAACTGATCATCGAAGAATGCGTCGACTGTGATCACTCGGGCGAGAGCCGCTTTGTTGACGACGATGTCGTTCACCGCATGGAATTCGGAAGCCACCTCGGGAGTTTGTCGCCGATACATCGAAGCCTTGACCATACATCGCTCTTCAACGGTGAAACGTCCCTCGATGAGAGCCTGCAGGTCGGTGTACAAACGGTCAAGGGAGACTTCGGTTAGAAAACCCAGGCTGCCGAGGTTTACTCCCAGGATCGGAGTGTCATGAGCTTTTACCAGGCGGGCTACACCTAACAGTGTCCCGTCTCCGCCGAAAACGACGACCGCTTCCGCGCGACGCGCGATCTCGTCTGGTGGAGTTCCCGGAACTCCTTTCAACCCGAAGTGTTCGACAACCTTCCCGTCAACCAGCGGCTCGCAGCCGTGCCCCCGTAGCCAGGTTACGATCTCCTCGAGTTTCTCGGCGAAGTCGGGTCGGTGCAACTTTGCGAACAAGCCGATTTCCATGCTCCATCCTCCACTTCCGGTCATTTCTCCTGCCGGCGGACTTTCCGCTGCCCGAGTCGACGGTGGACGAACGGGAAGCCCAGCTTAGCACCTCGGCATAGTTTCCTTTCTTCCGCCGGGTGACACAAATCCTATTTCCACGGTGGGCTACTCCCAAGAACCGGGTGCCGGTTGGGGTAGGAATTCGTGGCGGAAGGCCGGTCGGCTCAAGGTACCCGCAAGGGAAGCTCGGACCGGTAGCAGCCCGGTCGATCGGGGTAAGTCGTCGGTGGTTCCTAGAAAAACGTCCACAGGTCGCGGCTTGAAATTACCGAATGATTGCCTGCTGAGGCACCGCGGCGAGGTAGTCGCCGTTCCCGAAAAGTTCAAAGCCGAGAAGAGGGCGGTTCGAGCGAAGCCGAATCCATCCCCCCCATCGGTGGGCTACCGCCGGAACCCATTCGGGCAGGACACATGCCTTCTTGCATCGCCCGCACAATTCTCCAAGATAACGACCCTCAAGCGTGCCCTCCGGGGCGTATACCTCAAGGGCCAGGAGGGCCGTAGCATTCGGGTCCGGATTCAACAAGGTGATGCCTGTGAAATTACCGTCGCCCTCGGCCACGTGGGAAAAAACGGAGACTCGGGCGGCCGACGCCATCGGCTGCAAAGGGAGTGTCGCCGCCAGTCGTCCGTCGGGATCACGGAACGTCAGCGCTCCCACGAGCTTCGCCTCCAAGGCGGTGGAGGAGACCCGGATCCAGCCCACAACGTTATTCAACCCCAGCCACTCCCCGGGGTCACCCTCCGTCGGGGCCGAGTCCCGCACCGTCCGGGTGGTCTCGCCGAGGAGTCGACCGTCCTCGTCGAACACGCTAATCCGGACAGGCACCGCTCCTTCCAGGGAGACAAGCTCGATGTGGGTTCGAATGGAATCGGTGGCGGCGAACTGAGCTCCGAACAGTTCGGCGGCGGCGTCGCTCGCCGAAAGGGCGGGGAGTACGGCCCGCTTTTGCTCATCCCCGGAGGTCACCGAAGCGTGGATCGGCTGTGTTGGAGGTAGAGTAGAGAGCCTGAGGAATCCAGGATCCCGCCGTTCCGGTACGAGTTCATCGAGGTCGAGAGTGACTGCTTGTCTCGGCGGCATGGTCACTTCGCGGTGAATCGTCCCGGTGTCAGCCATCCAGCTTGCCAGGACCTTCACTTCCTCAACTCCGGGATTGACCAGGTGGATTCTCCGGAGGGGATTGGGATCGGACAATCCCAGCAGCGTCAAGGGCGATTCGGTCGGGGGAGACAGAACGAACCCGTCGAGGCGTTTCAGCGCCATGTCGCCGGTCAAGGTGAACCCGGCCATGAAAGGATGTTCGGGGGAAACTTCCACCCAACGGGGCGGCGAGGAAGGGAAGAGTTCCGAGAGAGTGGCCGCATTTTGTTTCTCCCGACCGATGAAAAAGTCTGCCGTCCGCGGAACGGGTCGATCAGAGTTCTTTCCTTCGCGGAAATGTACTCGCAGGACTGTCTCGCCGGAAAAGCGACTGGAGGCTGCATTCACTACGGCGACCCCGGTAAACTCGTCAGCGCCCAGTGGAAGGATCCATCGCCCCGCATATTCCGAGGCGAACTCGAAAGCACCGGCGTCGGGCCGGGGATCGCCGTCTCCATCCCCGTCGACGATGCGCAGACGGCCGGAAAAATCCCATGGTTTGACCGTTACGGTGGGAAAGACGCCTGCATCGATCGCTGGAGAATTAAAGAGCGGCCTATAGTTTCCTCCAGCCGAGTTCAGGAACCGGGGATCGCGGCCGACCAGGTTACCCGCGGCAAGAGTCGTGGTCCTCCCCGCTCGGCCGATCAGGCTGCCGAAAACCGGCACGGGACCGGTAGCCGATAGATCGATTCCGGTGTTGTCAGCGAAGATGGAGTTTTCGATCCTACCTTCAAAGGCGCCCTGGACGTCGACACCCAGTCCACCGTTTTGGGCGCCGGTTCCGAAGATCTTGTAGTTGCCCAGCCAGGCCCGTGGAGCGATACCGCGGATCCAGCCGAATTGCGGGCTGAGCGTCTCTCTCCCTGCGGCCACGGCGGCGACGGCGGTCCCGTGGCCGTCTTCATCGTCCGGAGTCTGTTGCCCGGGAAGGAGCGGAGGTACGGGGAAAAGCTGGTGGTAGCTTCGCGCCACGATTACCTTGCTGTTGGTAAATTGCCGGGAGCCGAGAGGAAAACCGCGCGGAGCCGTCATGCCGTCCGCACGGAACATGGGGTGGTCGATGCAGATTCCCGAATCGACGATGGCGATGCTTACACCTGCGCCGGCGTGACCTTCTCCTAAGGCTTCCCACAGGTCGGTAACGTTCATTTGCGAGGGTGCAAAATCGAGCACGCGATGGCGCAGGAGAGCCGGGTACACACCTTCCACTTGCGGATCTTCCTCCAGAGCCGCAACATCTTTCGCCTTCCCTCGGATAAACACGTGATTCCCGACATATGCGGCGGTACCCACTACGACAAGCTCGGTATCCCGCAGCCGCCGCGCCATCCAGTCCTGCTGGTAGGCCAGTACCGATCGGGCGGCCTGGTGCAAGACGACGCGGCGATCGGCTGAACGCTGCAGAGAGACGGATCCGGTGGCTTGAGTCCTCAATTCTACGGCCGGCGGCGAGGCGAGCCGAACAATATAAAGCCCGAGCTCGGTTTCCTGCACCTGGGCTCGCAGGTTCGATCCGGACGGCACGAGACTGAGTGCCAAGAACCCAATAGCCGCCCAGAACCTCTTAGAAAGTCCAGGGTTTGGTCGTGAAACGCTTCGTAACAAATGAAATGTCCGTCGGCCGGATATGAATCGTACCCACCGGGAAGTTTGGGCTCATCTTTGCCCGTGTTCAACCTCTTGGATGATTCCGCGGATCCATGGGGTCATCAGTGCAACGGCGATTCCCGCGAGCAATGCCGATGCCAAGTTGATTC
>JAPXNP010000250.1:0-3956 GCA_033811955.1 Acidobacteriota bacterium | reverse complement strand
CCGTTTTCAGAGACTCGGAGCGATTCCGCGGGACCCGCACCAAGAGAACCGACACAAAAAGCCGCCAATACGGCACTGACACAAAGGCCCGATAATCCGCTGCTCCTTTCTCTTACTTGGTTCGAAAACATCACCACGGCGTCACCTCCATACGTGCATCTCCAAGCTCGGCGTTCTCATTGCACGTTGTCGAACTCTTACCCGTCTTGAAGTGAAAAGTCCAGAGGAGAGTTCCTCGCCGCAGTGAAAAGCACGAGAGCAGCCTTACCTATGAAAAGCTCGGGTCTTAGGGGGCTCCTACCGAAATAGGATCGCGGGAGACCTTGTTAAAGTCTCGGGCGAGATGTGAAAACAGATCATGACGATTTCATTGATTATGGGGCTGGATTTCGAGCTTCTCGCACCCCTCAACGCAGCACCGCCAATTCTGTAACCCTGGAGCGTTCAGCCCAGAGTTCTTAAACCATGACCCAGCTTTGCGTCGTCTCGGACCCACGTCTCAGAGTCCGAAAGCTTACCTCACGTCGCAAGAACCACACGCCTGGATGCCGGCTTCCGCTCGTCAGGCTGCTTCGTTGACCAACTTTACCCTCGTCAGTCGGCAAAAGCGCTCGAGGTCTTTGCTCACATCGCCCAGGCAAGTGGAGCGATGGAGAGCATAGTCCCAGTTGCGCCAAAGTCTCTCCACGTCGCCGTCCACCCGCACGGTAATCTTTGTCCGGCATCCGCGTTCGACGTCCGGTGCATCGACGATCTCCCCCGTGAAGTAGACCAACATGCCGGGGTCGACGAGGAGGGCTTGCGTGACCCGCAGCCCTTTCGGCATGAATACCTGAGGAGTCACCCCTTCTTGCCGCTCCATCACGTTTCGCAGTCGATACGGCATACTCGAGGTCTCAGGCCGTGCCATCTTGGTCGTGCCCATACAGTGGGCCAAAATGATCGTGTTGGTCGACTCGTCGACGGTCGGATCGCTGATGAACCCCGGTTTACCCGCCAAACCCTGAAAGATGATATGCGTCATCGCACACCGCAAGTCCGACTCGCAAATCCCGCCCAGGCCCAGGTTGTTCAGGCGGGAGAATCCCAAACACGGATAAGCCGGCAACTTGATGGTTTTATCCCACATCGTGCCGTAGCAATCCACCGTGAGGACGGTGGCGTCCTCCTCGGCCAAGAGCCGCTCGAAGGCCAAGGCCAGCTTGCACGATCGGAGGATTTCCTCCCTGGTCGGTTCGACGATCCGTTCGGCCGTATCCATCCACCGGTCGGCTTCCGCTTGGGCGTCTTCGTCGGAGACCTTCTCGTAAGCGGCCACCACCGGCTCCAACCCCACATGCTTGATCTCGGTGCCGAACCTCCGCCTGACTGCGTCGTGAAAGGAGTCCGGTTGCCGCAGCGTCACGTTGACAATCTTGGCTTCTCGTAAGTGGTGCAGAGCCCGCAGAGGCCGAACAGCCACAGCCAAGTCCTTCTTGTCCGCACTCAAGATCACGTCACAGCAAGGCGGTTCCGGTCGACGCAACATCGCACCCCAACTCGACCATTCGTGGCCGGAATACGGAACGGCAAAGACCATCGTGGGCCGACCCGCGCTGAGAATTTCGTCCAAAATTGCGCTAATGCCGATGGTGAGATGAACGGCTAAAACGCCGTCCGCCTGGGAAATCCGTTCCCTTAAAGCAGCCACCTGCTCCGGCGAGGCCACCAGCTCGTCCACCACGAAATCTACGTCGGCAATCTGGTCGGCAACATCCTCAAGGGCGGCGTCATAGGAGCGGCGTTCGGCTTCCAGGTCCAACTTGGGATGGGGCCAATGGGCACCTTTCTGACCCATGAAAATCCGGGCGATTTTCACCTTGGACCTACGGCAACCGGGACTGACCAACCTGGTGACGGTCGGGGCACTCCCCGATTTCGCCCCGGACACCCGGCGGCTCATCCCAACCACCGCACCTCCGGCCAAGGTCATCTGCAAAAACTGACGACGCTCCCATTCCGTGTCCATCATGGGGTCCTCCTAAAAACGTTTCCTAGAATCTGAAATCTGAACGTGTGGTCATGCTCCGCGGCTCGGCGCCAGATGTCAAGCAGTGCGCCGACGCCTGCGGGAGGTCTGAAATTTCGAGTTACGACGAGACGTGTGCCTCCTCCGGGTTTTACCCGAAATGAGGGTTTGCCGTTTCTTTACCTTACGTGGTACAAGACGTCCAATGTCGTTCACGATTCGAAAAGCTACGCCCCAAGACGTCCCCTTGATCCTTCAGTTCATTCGCGACCTGGCGGAGTTCGAGAGACTCCTCGATCAGGTCACCGCCACCGAGGAACTCATTCGATCGGCGCTTTTCGGAAGTCCGCCGCTCGCCGAGGCGCTAATCGGCGAGATGGAAGGACATCCCGCCGGCTTTGCACTGTTCTTCCACAATTTTTCCACATTCTTGGGAAAACCGGGTCTTTACGTGGAAGACGTTTATGTCGATCCGGCTTACCGAGGCCGGGGATTGGGCCGGGCGTTTTTTCTGCACCTCGCGGCACTGGCGCGGGAGCGGGGCTGCGGGCGCATGGAGTGGGCCGTACTGGACTGGAACGAGAGGGCGATCACGTTCTATCGCAACTTGGGGGCTCGTCCGCTGGAAGATTGGACTCTGTTCCGCCTCGACGAAGAGGCGCTGAAAGCTCTGTAGAGCGGCGCCCTGCAGCACTTCCGTGGGTTTCGCAATGACAGAGATCGGGACACCTTCCTGCGATGGTTTCCGCCTCCCCAAGCCCGGACGAGCCCCCCATTTCTTGGTACGCCTTCGGGCTAGTCAACCTCTCCGGCGAGCTGTTACATGGAGCGCCCGACCGCCACGGCTCTGTGGCGGGATGCGACGGCCGAACGCCGGGAGACGACTTGCACTCGAACCGCCCGGCGTGCACGGCCCGGTCATCTCAAATTCCGGAACAGCCCCATATCAACGAGCATCATACGGCCCGTGGACGCTTTTGACCCTGAAGCTTTCGTCACTGTCGTCGAGGACGAAAACCTCGTAGGTATCGCCGCCCGGAGCAACCCGGACGACTACGTGTCCCTGGGCTGAAGCTACCTCGTCAAAAGCCTTGAGGTACCGCGGCAGGACTTCTTCCGGAAAGGCCCACTCACTGCTCTTCAAGTGCTCCTCGCGGCCGGGCCAAAGACCGTTGGTAAAGAAAACGTCGCGCGGCCCGCGGTAGGAGTCCTCGCTACGCATCCGCTCCAAAGCGTGCCATCTGGGCTGGATCGAGTCCCACACCTGAACGATGTGGATCCGCGGCCGAAGTTCGCGAAGAAACAAGTAGTAGGCTTCGGACCCATGGTGGTTCGCCACGTGGACGTCCACCGGTCCGACAATCGGCGCGACGAACTCCTCCATCTCGCGCAACAGGTCACCGCCGTTGAAATAGGCGAAGGATCCGTAGCGGATCACGAACGCGCAGCTCAGAGTGTTCTCTTCCAGGTCGGCCCTCCGGTTTTCAGGGAACGGTGAATGGGTTTGACTGCCTTCACCGCTCCACGCTTCCCCGCCCGCCGCAAGGTTGCGGATCTGAAAGCCCTCGCATCGTTCAGGTTCCCGCAGGCACACAATCTGGTCGTTTCGTCCGGGCACAAATCTCTCTATTTGCCCTCCTCGCGCCGTGAACTCCTTGCGAAAGTTGCTGTAGACCACTCTGCTCGCGGCCACGGGAGGATAATCGGGCCAACTCCGGTCAAGCAGCGTCCGAATCGGCACCTGCCGGTCCACATCGGCGATTCCGTCGATGTGATCGGCGTGAAAGTGCGTCATTAACGCATAGTCGATCCGGCCCTCAGCACCCTCGGGATGCCGTGCCCGGATGTACCGGCCGATCCATTCTCCCGGAGGACGCGAGTCGTCGGGACGACGGGGCGCCTTGAATCGTTCGGGACGAGAAACGTCCGCGTCGTCGGGAGCGTCGAC
>JAPXNP010000249.1:0-3957 GCA_033811955.1 Acidobacteriota bacterium | reverse complement strand
CCCATCCATAATGCGATTGTAGGTCTCGATATAGCTCTTCTGATGCCGATACTGTGTGCCCGTCACCACGCGCAGACCCAAAGCTTCGGCTCGCTCTGCGGTTTCGAGGACTGAACGAACCCCCACAGGATCGACGGCCACCGGCTTTTCCATGAATACGTGCTTGCGAGCCTCCACCGCCGCGCGAAAGTGCTCGGGGCGAAAGTGGGGAGGCGTCGCTTCAATAACCATGTCCACGTCGGTCTCGAGCAATTTGAGATAGGCATCAAACCCCACGAAGCACCGGTCGTCGGGAACCTCAACTCCTCGTTTCTCCTTCAGAACCTGCCGGCAGCGCTCCAGCCGATCGGGAAACACGTCGGCAAGGGCCGTGATCGAAAGATTGGGACCCGCATCCAAAAAATCGCCGGCCGCTCCCGTCCCCCGACCTCCGCATCCGATCAGGCCCGCCTTCAACGGCCTGCCGTCCGGAGCCTGTCGGGGACCGGGTGTTAAATGAACACCCTGCTGTGGAGCCTGCGTTTGGCAGGCGGCCAGGAAGGCGCCTCCCAGAGCCAGAAAGCCCACGAAATCCCGCCGGCTGCTTCCCTTCCCCAAAAGTCCTTCTCCCGCAGGGGCGACTCTATCCTGGTCGACATCCGGTCCTAGTTTGTCGTCATACTTTTTGGTGACCACCACTCGATTCTTCTCCGATTCCTTCATAAATCCATCTCCTCCAACACCTCAGCCTCTCCCCGTCAAGCCAACTTTACCGGTTTCCGGCTCCGGAGTCACGCTCCCATCGAAAAACCCGTGTGCCATAGACCATACGTCGCAGCCGAAATCTCGAGTCACGCGGGCGATCGTAAAGAGAAATTGTTGCTTTCACGTGGCTTACAGCCGATTTCCCCTGAATTCCAAATCCATGCTCCGGAATCCGACCGCGCAGCCGAAACTTACTGCCGAGACCCCACGAACCGCGAATTCGTGCCTCTCGACCGTATCCTTCACTACTCAACAATCGTGAACTGGTCACGAAGCTCTAGGGAACGCCCCGTCAGGTTATCGGTCGCTTCGATGACGGCCTCGTACTTCCCGGGAGGGAGGTTTTCAACCGGAATCCTTTGCGCCAAAACCAAGCGCGAGTCCGAAATGTAGTGAAATGATTCACCGCTCGGATCCTTGATTCGTGCCATGTCCCTTCCGTCCCGCCGCACGCGGTACGTCACCGTCAACTGAGGTAAGCCTGTCGCCTGATCAAAGGCCATACCGTAAAGTTGCACGTAGACCCACAACGGACTACCGGTTCTCAAGCTGCCCGCCACCAGAGGACGTACCTTCAGATCTCCCAGCTGAAACGCTTCCTGCGGATTGAGAGGTTCGGGCAAAGGAGCAACCAAGTCGGCCAATACCAGTGAGCTCGCCAACAGTGCATCATCGCCGTACCTGGGAGGCAACAGACCGATCCGGCGATGACCCACCTTGTCCGTGTTAAGGTCCTTGACGACTAAATCGAGGCGGTATCGCTGACGCCGATCAAGCGGAAGCACCTTCTGGTATACGGCTCGTTCGTCCCCCGTTCCCGAGGTCGTTCCGGTCAGTGTCAAATCGTCATCGAATTCGGTGATCACTTGGTTGGACAGATCGGTCACCAAACCATACAGAGCCACGCGCGCGACCGAAACGCCGCCCTCCTGCTTAAACGTCAGCTCCTTTCGCGGGACTTCGAGACTAACGGCCGCCAATACCCCATCATCGGACAAACGAAAGTAGTCGGTCCGAACCTCGAACGGCAACAGATTGTAACTAACCTCGACTTGTACCAGCTGCTTTAAGTCTTGGTACTTAACTTCCCGTGGCTGCGTGCTTTTCACGATCGTGTCGTAACGAAGGAACGGATCGTCCTGCGTCCGCGTGTGCATTCCCAAATACCGGTCCTGATTGTAGGGTTTGAAATACGGATGGTCGGCTCGCGTGGCCACGCCGAGCTCTTCCGCGATAGTCAGCCCCGCACCCGGTATCATGAGCAGCGCATCTTTTTCCCACGGTGTCATAGCCAAGCGAAATTCACCGCTCCCGGAAGGATCCACGAATTCCAGCTCAACGTTGTCACCGATACCTGGAAGATGGCGATACCTCCAGATCTCGAAGGGATAGGTTACCGTCTGCCCACCCCCTTCCTCGGTGGGGCGTGTGTAGCTTTGGCCCATGTAATGCTTCTCGATTTCGTCCGGAGGACCATGGATGATGTAGACACGCCCCCGATCCGTCTTCCAGCCCGGCACGCCGCTCTTGAAGCGCTCGTTTACGTAAGCCAGACGACGATAGTGCTCTTCCTTGTACTCATTGACCGGAGTGGTCAGATCAGGGTCACGGCGGCGCCAAAACTGCTCGATGAACTGTTCCTTTTCTTCCGGGGTGCTCAATTTCTCGAAAACTTCGCGCTCTTCGCAGGTTATGATGTGGACCACATCCTGGTTCAGCCACTTGGAAAAGTAGTCTTGCTCCTCTTCCTGGCGGGTCGCCTGGGAAGCCTCCACGACGGCGAGAGTCGCGCGCGAAAGCGGCAGCCAACCCGCTCCGATCACGAGGAGACAAACCGGCGCGCCCTTCCGAAAACGCAAACCTGGAAAGCGTCGGTTGGATCGACCCCGGTAATTCTCCGGCGGTTTCCCGCATCTCACTGAAACGTTCATCTTCGGTGACATGATTAAACGGATTTCAGTATACCAATCCAGCGGGCAGACCATTCCCCCGCGGTATTTGTCTCAGGTTATCCGCTGGCGGCAACCAAAAGGTGTCAAGCGGTCTAGACGTGCCATGGCAAATGCGTAAAATCAAGTTTATGCGACCAGCACGAGTTAGAACAGGTCTTTGGATTTTCACGTGTCTTCTGATAACGCTGCCGGCGGCATGTACAACCGCTTCCGAAGAGAAAGCTCAGGAAGGAGGGAAAGAGATGACCCAGGCGGGAGTCATAGTCGAAGAGTTCGGTCGTACCCCTGAAGGGGAGATTGTTCGCCTGTTCACCTGTACCAACCGAACGGGTTCCGTCCTCAAAATGATCGATTACGGCGCCACCGTTGTTGCCGTGGAGGTACCGGATCGCGAGGGGAGAAAAGCGAACGTCAACCTCGGTTTTCCCACGCTCGAAGGCTACTTGGGTCCTCATCCTTACTTCGGGGCTACCGTCGGACGATATGCCAACCGCATCGCAGGAGCCAAGTTTACGCTTGACGGAGTGACCTACCAGCTGGCGGCCAACGACGGTAACAACCATCTGCACGGCGGTATCCGGTCTTTTTCTCGAGTGATCTGGGAAGCGGAACCCGCCGAGACCCCCGAAGGAGTTGGCGTCCGCTTTCACCGCCTTAGCCCCGACGGGGAGGAGGGTTATCCCGGCAATCTCGACGTGACGGTTCTCTACCTTCTAACCCATGATGATGAGCTGCTCATCGAGTACCGAGCCACCACCGATAAGCCGACGGTCGTCAACCTGACCAATCATTGCTATTGGAACTTGGCCGGGGCGGGCGTGGGTGACATCCTTGAGCATGTGCTTATGTTGGAGGCCGATTATTATCTTCCCGTCGGTCCCGGGCTAATCCCTACCGGCGAATTGGCCCCAGTTGAAGGAACTCCTTTCGATTTCCGCGAGCCGACGGCAATCGGAGCCCGGATCGACCAGGTTCCCGGCGGCTACGATCACTGCTTCGTGCTGCGGAGCCAATCAGGTGAGCCGGCTTTAGCGGCCCGAGTCAAGGATCCTTCAAGCGGCCGAACAATGGAAATCCGGACTACGCAGCCTGGAATCCAACTTTACACCGCGAACTTTCTCGACGGCGGCCCGACCGTTGGAGGATTCGGCAAGCACGCGGCGTTTTGCCTGGAAACACAACATTACCCGGATTCTCCCAACCGACCGGAGTTTCCCTCCACCGTGCTTCGCCCGGGGGAGGAGTACCACCAGGTGACGGT
>JAPXNP010000248.1:0-3961 GCA_033811955.1 Acidobacteriota bacterium | reverse complement strand
GGTCGAGGCGGGAACAACTTTGCGGCTGACACCCTGGCTCGTCCGCCGCATGCTCCTACCAATTGATGTAAACTAACTCGCGGTGGTTGCCGCATTTTCCCGAGCGGCGCAAGAATTGCCGCGCCGTTGTTTCGAAGGCCGGGAGGACGAAAAAACGGCTGCGCGGCTCCGATACAATCTTACGAGGAATATGCCATGGCATCGATGAGTGTTGGGAAACGGATTCTGAAGCTCCGCCTCGACGCGAACAAGACACAGCGGGATGTCTCGGAAGAGACGGGCCTTGCGGTCTCTTACCTGTCCCGACTGGAAAACGGAAGAATCACGCCGACGATTCCCACCTTGACGAAGATCGCAAAGGCCCTCGGCGTGAACGTCACCGCTTTCTTCGGCCAGGAATCAGCCTTGGAATCGAGCGACAAGTGTCCGGTGAGTGCGTCGGGTCGGTGCGTACTGGACCAGTTGTTGGTGGGGAGAGGTCGTAAGCCCGATACCAAATGGGAGGGTTACACGCCTCAGCAGCTGGAAGTCTTGCGCATGTGCGATTGTCTGATCCATACCGACGACAAAGACGTGACCAATGCATTAAACACCGTCATGCAGGCCCTCATGACGTACGCGGAAACGGGCGATCGCAAGGAGGTCCGCAAGATCCTCCGCTCGCGCCGTGGCCCTCGACGCCCTCGGGAACTGGAATCGGCCCAGAAGTAGAACCGGCGAGTCCTAAAG
This sequence comes from Acidobacteriota bacterium, assembly GCA_033811955.1. Taxonomy (GTDB): domain Bacteria; phylum Acidobacteriota; class UBA6911; order RPQK01; family JAPXNP01; genus JAPXNP01. Next base: position 3,232 of record JAPXNP010000248.1, on the reverse strand, counting down.
ACGAGAGTCCTTTTCCTCAGTCTGAAAGGTTGATCCTGTTGGAGAGATAGTATGTCCCCGGATGCTCTCATCTACATACACGTCATCGGTTGTATTGGACTCTTTGTTGCGGGTTACTATGTCGGTTTGCGGAAGCGACGCTGACACCGGTTCCATTTCCTTGAAGCCGACGTGGGTCTTGGAGCGGGCTCAGGGGCTCTTCATCACTTTGGGCGTCATCCGACAGAGGAAGGGACATAGAGCATGAGACCAAGGCCGGCCCGAGCCTCCCTTCTCTTCGCCGTTTACATTACTGGGAGCGCCGTTGCCTCCGGATCCGGCTTTGCGCCATTCCCTCCCGCCGCCACAAGCGTTCCCGCTTTTCGGTTCGACCACCTCTTGTGCGGGTCTTCCACGGAAGAACGGATCGCTTCGGTAGGCATCAGCCGGGAACCGGTTTGGCCCGGTCCGTTGGGATCGATCGGGCCGGAAGAAACCTTGGGTGAGTATCGTTTCGACGTGATGGAAGCCGCCTCCGGTCGCACCCTCTACTCCCAGGGATTTTCCTCCCTTTTCTCGGAATGGAGAACCACCGATGAAGCGGCTTCCGGCCAATGGCGCTGCTTCGAGTCCTCCGCACGTTTTCCTGCTCCGGAGGAACCGTTCCAGGTGTCTATCTACAGAAGGTCGGGTGCCGGAACGTTTGAACTCCGTTACACCTCGTCGGTAACCGACCCGCAAGGACCCGACATCTCCCGGAGGCCTGCGCTACAAGCCGGCGATTACGAGGAATTGCAGAGAACCGGTCACTATTCCGAGCGGCTGGATCTACTTTTTGTGGCGGAGGGCTATCGAGAGATGGAGAGGGCTGAGTTTGCGGCCGACGCTCGGCGGTTCCTCGGCACGCTGCTGGGTACCGAGCCGTTTCAAAGTCGCCGGGACGACTGGAACGTAGCCACCCTTTTTCTGCCTTCGCAGGACTCGGGAATTTCAGACCCCCGATCGGGAGACTGGCGTCGCAGTTCTCTGAACTTGAGTTTCAACAGTCTTAACTTGGACCGATATATCGCCGTTCAGGCCGAACATCGACTCCGGGAGTTCGTGGCGGGATACCCCTACGATTTGCTCGTGATCCTGGTCAACTCCAGCAAGTACGGTGGTGGCGGCGTCTACAATCAGTGGGTCGTCGTCTCGGCGCGAGCCGAGTTTGCCGACTACGTTTTCCTGCACGAGCTGGGACATGCCTTGGGCGGACTGGGAGACGAGTACTTCACCTCCGAGGTACCTTACCGAGTTGATCCCCAAGCTCCCGAGTTCTGGGAACCGAATCTTACTCGGCTTCCGGAGCGGAGTTTGCTGAAGTGGCGCGCTTTGGTCAAGGGCGACACGCCGATTCCAACCCCCTGGGATCTGGAGGGCTATCTGCGCCTTCAGTCGGAGGCCGAGCGTGCGGGTTGGGGCCGCGCCGAGTCAGTCGAGGCTACGCGCAGCTTCCTTCGTAACGAACCGTACTTCGGAGTTGTGGGAGCCTTTGAAGGAGGAGCCTATCAAGCGCGAGGAGTCTTTCGCCCTTCCCTCGAGTGCCTCATGTTCGATTATTCAAGCCGTACCTTCTGCCCGGTATGTCGGGCCACTCTTGAACATGCACTGGATGCGGCCGTGGGACGAAGCACGCACCGCGGACTCCGATGAACCGTGGGGCCGTTCCTGACCGGCCGACGGCTCCAAGAACCGGACGCTCAAGCATCCTCCAACAGCGAGAGAAGGCGCTCGTTCTCCAAGGCGGCGTGTCCACGGTAGTGGTCAATCAGCCGATGGGCGGCTTCAACCAACGCAGGCTTGACGTTGATCCCCTCCTGCAAGGGTCCCGCCTTGCACCATGAACACATGCCACGGAATTCCTTGAGCAACTCGCCTCCAAGGACGTGCTGGCGATGCACCTCTTCCAGAACCTCCCTCAGCGTTTCGTTCTCCTTGGTCTCCAGTTCTTGAAGCAGGGGGATCAGCAGGCGCTCTTCTTCCAGCTCGTGCTGGGCTTCCCAGCGCTCCAGGAACTCCAACGTGTCAAGTATCACTCGCTGAACCTCGGGCTCTAGACGGAGATCGAGGTCGGTCAAATCGCCCCGAACCGGTAAGGCATCCTCCATCCGATCCAGATGAGCCAAAAGTAGGGAATGGTACGTCAGCAGTCTCGCCCGTAATCTGGCAGAGAGCATGTCACTCCTCACTCCTAGGAAATTCGGCGCCAGGTCGTCCGAGTACCAGTTTAAGTAGGCTCAGGCTACCACGATTTCGGTGACGGGGGAATGGCGCCGGCTGAGGAACTACCTTGTTCCGCCTACGAGGAGTGGTAGGATGAACCGCAATGGTGTGAGTTTGTCCCCAAGCGACATCCCCGAAACTAAAGGGATTTGTTGAGAAGACACCTCAAATAAGGATTTGCGTATGCAGATCGACGTCAAGATGCCCCAGATGGGGGAAAGTGTGACGGAAGGCTTCGTGGCCCACTGGTTGAAGCGACCGGGCGAGCATGTGGAAAAGAATGAAACTCTTTTAGAGATTACGACCGACAAGGTCGACACGGAGATTCCTGCCCCTGGGTCGGGAACACTCCTGGAGATTCTGGTGCCGGAGGGAGAATCCGCACCCGTGGGAGCCGTTCTGGCTCGCCTGGAAGCAGGTGGATCCGAGACCACGGAGGCGCACGAAGAACCTGAGCGCTCCGGCGGGACGGCCGTAGGAGAACAGGCTGAACTCGCTTCGACGGCGACGGCGGAGGCGCAGCGCGGCTCGGGATCGGGGGTGGCGACCTTCCGCGAAGCGCCCATTTCCCCCGAGGTGCGCAATTTCGCGCGCGAGCATGGAATCAGCGAGGAAGATCTCCGCCGGATTTCGGGCTCGGGCAGGGGTGGTCGCATCACCAGGCAGGATGTGCTTGCTTTCCTCGGGGAGCGAACGCAGGCCGCCACCGCCCAGCCGCCGCCCGAGTTATCGACACCGACAGCAGGGACCAGGCGCGTTCCGATGACCCCGGTACGCAAGCTGATCGCCGAACACATGGTTCGCAGCAAGCGCACTTCACCGCATACCTACACGGTGGCGGAGGTTGACCTGACGCGGATTGTGCGGTTCCGCGAGGCAATCAAAGAGCGGTTCCAGGAAATCCACGGATTCAACTTGACGTATACCCCTTTCATCCTGCATGCAACGGTTGTGGCGCTCAAGGCCCACCCGCTCCTTAACTGCTCGATAG
>JAPXNP010000247.1:0-3992 GCA_033811955.1 Acidobacteriota bacterium | reverse complement strand
TTCAGAGCACTGAATTCACCTTTTTTGCCGATTCCATCGGCAGCGTCAACACCTCGGTGGCGCTCGTCAACCCAGACAAGACAAAGTCGGCGAGTGTGACGTTCGAGCTGCGCAACGCAGCCGGCGAGCTCAAATACAGCATGGAGAAGCCGCTCAAGGCCAGGGAGCACCTGGCACAGTACATTGACGAACTTTTCAAGGACGCCCCCGGGATCACCGAGTTTGAGGGCTCCGTTGTGGTGACGAGCGATCTGCCCCTGGCGGGAATCACTCTCCGGGGGCTGGGCGAGCTCTTGACCTCGGTTCCCATGGTGCAAGCCCGAAATCCGAGACAACTTGTTACGGAGCTCGATTTCCCCCAGGTCGGCGATGGAACCGATGACCGCAGTAAGGTTCGCATGGTCAGTTCCGTCATCGTTTTCAACAACGGAGAGAGCCAAGTCAGCGGGAAAGTCGACTTTATCAAACCTGACGGCACTGCCATGATGGTTGCGGTGGGTAACCGGACGGCCGCTTCGTTCAACTTCACCCTGAAGCCCCGGGGAGTGTATCGCCTTTGGACCAAGGGGACGGGAAACCTCCAGACCGGATGGGCCCGGGTGACCGCGGAGGACGGGATTGCCGGCACCGCCATTTACCAGTTCACGACTCCGACCGGGAATCAAGTCGTGAGCGAGGTCGGTGTCAGCGCGGCTTTAGGGACGCCAATCAATGCGGTTGCGGATTCCCTCGCCGATTGTCGCACGGGCCTAGCCCTTGCCAACCGCAGCGAGACGGAAAGTAATGAGATAACCCTTACGTTATGCGACAGCAACGGTGTCCAACAAGGCTCGAGCAAGAAGATCACACTTGCTCCTTCAGCGCAAACTGCCTTGTTCGTGGACCAGTTGTTCAGCAAGGTTCAGGGGATCAACGAACTGCTCGGCAGAGTGTTGATCAGCGGAGCCGAAGACACGGTCGCTTTCACCCTGCGCCAAGTCGGCGTCTTGACGACTTCGGTCCCCACCGTCAACCCGGTTCATGGTTTCACCCCTAACTCCGTCCTTGAATTTACGCAGAATCTGCCGGGGACATCCCCCGCGGTCAGGTGGCGAATCGACCAGAACGGAAATGACCTCGGGCTCAATCAGCTCACAATCTCCGCACCCGGCCTCGGGGCGAACCTGAACAACTTCCGGGCGGGATCCGAGCTGGGGTACGGGGTCTTCCTCCTGAAATATGCTTCCTTCTACTCCACCGGAGGCGTGGTCAAGCTGATTTGCACCGGGACCAACCCCCTGACGTTTAACGTGGTGATTTCCGCGGAGATCGTCCCGCAAGGCAGCGTGCTGATGTCGGGAAAGATCGCGCAGCAGTCGGGCAACCTGGTGATCGAGCTTGGCCCGACGGAAGTTCGCAACGGCGACTGGAACAAGCTTTTCGGCCTGGAACTGGATCTGCTGCTGCGGGACGGCCTGATCAAGGCACCCGCCCAAGCGGGAAGCGCCAACATCCGAACCGTTTATACGTCGGCCTCGCAGAAGTTGACCGAGGACGGCGTCCGAATCGAGCGCACCACGACGCAGCCGCAAGCTTTCGTCGCTCCCGCGGCGGGCGCCCCCTTGCTGACTTCATCGCGCCCTCTCTACACATCTCCGGGAGCCACCCTCGTGCTGCAAGGAAGTAACTTCGGTTCCGCTCCGACGGTGACCTTCCGGCCCGACGGACGCGACGATGATGTGCCGACTTTCTTCCCCACCGTCGTGGACCAGGGGGTTGAGGTTTACGTTCCTACCGCCGCTCAAGCCGGAACCGTCAAGGTTTCCAAGGACAAGGGGACGTCGGCTTCCAACCCGCTGAGGACGCTGAGCCTCTACAGTCCGTCGATGACGCTGAGGAATGCGGCGGGGTCTCCCGCCAACTCGTTGAAGCTTGCTCTGACTTGCACCCAACCGCCCGCCCAGCTCGGCCTGGCCACGTTTCAGCTGTCTCTGCTCGGAGTGAGCTGGCCTTCCGTAGGGGCAGTAGGATCGAAGGTAGGCTCGTTTAAGATCACGGGAGAAGCACAGAGCACGGGCGTGCGGCAATTCGACGTCAAGCTCGAGTCGAAGCAGGCCGACTCGATGAGCCTCACCGTCCTGGAGGGAGGAAGCGACCTAATGGGCCGGATCACCGTGTCGAAGTCATCAACGGACTCGTCGTCAAACGGAGTTTTGCTGTCCTACGCTCCGGTGGAGAGTACGGAACTCCCCAGCGTGAACGGATTTCAGACAACCTACGAACTGGTCCTCGACGGCCTGGTCTTCGCCCCGGCAACGGCCGGATCCCCGGTGTACTGGACGGTTGAATCCGTTTCGGTTCCGGCTTCGCTCTACGGATCGGAGACCGGGATTCGCGCCGTACAGGAAACTACAATCCTCCGGTAAACACCAAGAAATATCGATTCTCAGGAGAATCAGCATGAAATACAGCGGTTGGAAGTCGTTACAGTTACAATCCGTCAGCACCCCCGTTCGCTGCCTTGCCGGTGCCGTGGCAATATTTCTTGTCGGCTGGCTGTACCTGGGGAACCTGGGTTGTTACGCGATCTGGGAGGACCTGAACAAGTTTTACATCGCGTTCAGTCCGCCTTTCGTTCCGGCCAGCCCCGGCAAATCGGAAAAAATACGCGCCGAATTGCTTTGGAGCAGCGGCGAGCCAAGGCCGCTGGAAGCCAAAACGTGGAGTCCGGTCCCGGGATGGCCGAAAATCGTCAAGAACGCCATATGTTCTCCGAACGCTAATTCTACATACACCAATCTTTCCCTGGAATTGTCCGACGCGGGTTCGTTCGGGGCCTCCGATCCTTGGACCGCCTCCGTTGCCAACGCCTACCAGGTGGGAGTGAAGGCAACCTTTGTTGATCCAGTGTGGGAAAGCTTAAGCGGAGGACAGGAGGCCGTGATTGCTCGGACGGCGTATTTACCGATACGCTCCGACATGCCTCGTTTCGTAGTTCGCCGGGAAGGTCTGACCGCAACGGGCCGTATCGTCCTCAAGATTGGCATTGAAAACCCTGTTGGGGGATGGAAGTATTTCTACGAGGGCGAAGAAAGAGGCGCTTTCAGCGACGGAACACAAACTTGGAACGAGATTGTTAGGACCCAAATTGAGCCGGCATACGGCGCTAACTTGCAGGTAGGAATGGCCAGAGGGTACGGGGGTACCTCTTGTGTCCGGTTGGTGCTAACCATGAAGGACCAAGACCAAAAGGTGGTCAAGACCGAAGTCCGAAGGATCCCGTTGCAGTTTGGAAATTAGGGTAACATACCGACGAACCGTAACCGTTCCGACTCGGGAGCTCGTGTGGGTCAGGTGGTTCAGCTCGTAGGGTTGGCCTCGGGTTTTTTGCTTGCGCTGGCCCTTTGGGTACGGAGGAGCCGTCCCGTCGAGCCGGCGCTGGTTCGCCTCCTTCTGGGGGCACCCCTGATCTTTGTCGGCGGCAAGGCTCTTTACCTTCTGCAACACGGCGGCTGGGGTAAAGAGGCGCTGACGGGGCCGGGTTACTCGGGGTTCGGAGCGCTGTTTCTCGTCCTGACCTTCTGGATCGTCTCATTTCGGTTCCAGCCCGGTCCGTTGTTCGAGTTCCTCGACGTCGTCACGCCGGCCGCGGCGGTGGGTCTGTTCTTCGGCCGGATCTCCTGTTTTCTGCGGGGGTGTTGCGGGGGCGTCGCCTGCGACTTACCTTGGGCGGTAGAGTTCCCCCCGAACACGCCCCTGTTCGCTTGGCAGCTGGCCCAGGGCTTTGTACACCCCTGGAGCCGCAGCACGCTTCCGGTTCACCCCGTGCAGCTGTACGAGGCGGCCTTCGCTTTGCTTGCCGGAGCAGGCTTGCTCCTACTGTTGACCCGAAAACAACTGGCGCCGGGCCGCGTGTTCTTCTGCGGAGCCCTAGGCTACGGGGTATTCCGGTTCTTGATCGAGGAACTCCGCTTTGACGGCGGCAGACTCCTGTCCCAGGGTGAAGGAAGTTG
>JAPXNP010000246.1:0-3996 GCA_033811955.1 Acidobacteriota bacterium | reverse complement strand
GTACCTACCTGAAACGATGGGATCGGGCGGAGCCTTTCTCGACATCGACGGGGACGGTTGGCTTGACATTCTGCTCGTCAACAGCTCGGTGTGGAAAGAGAAACCGGGACCCAGGGGCTACCCTGCCGTCTATCTCAATCAGCGAGACGGGACGTTTCGCGACATAACCCGGCAATGCGGTCTTGAGATGGAAATGTACGGAATGGGCGTCGCCGCCGCGGACTACGATAACGACGGTGACGTCGATGTCTATATCACGGGCCTGGGACCGGACCGGCTGTTTCGGAACGAACGGGGCACGTTCCGCAACGTCACGACGGAAGTGGATCTGGGCAACCCTGATTTCAGCACCAGTGCAGCCTTCTTCGATTACGACAACGACGGATGGCTCGACCTGTTCGTCGCCAACTACGTGCAGTGGACCCCGGAAACCGACATCTTTTGCAGTCTCGACGGAAGAACTAAGTCGTACTGTACTCCCGAGCCTTACAAGGGGACGACGTCGCGGCTCTATCGGAACCTAGGCGGCCGGCGGTTTCAGGACGTCACACGAGAAGCAGGCCTGTACGACACGACGAACAAGGGACTGGGCGTGGCTATTCTGGATTTCAACGAAGACGGTCTCCTTGACATCGCCTTGGCCAACGACACCCAGCCCAATCGGCTCTGGCGAAACGAAGGGGACGGAACCTTTCATGAGGTGGGTGTGTCGGCGGGCATCGCTTTCAGCGAGGACGGTCTGGCCCGCGGGGCCATGGGCATCGACGCGGGCGACTACGACCACAGCGGCCGATTCAGCCTGCTCATCGGCAACTTCTCCAACGAGATGATGTCTTTGTACCACAACGAGGGCCTCGAGTTTTTCATCGACGATGCTCCGACGACCGGTGTGGGTGAAGCAAGTTTGTTGACCCTTACTTTCGGCTGTTTCTTCTTCGACTTCGATCTGGACGGATGGCTGGACATTTTCGCCGCAAACGGGCATGTGGAGAACGAGATCGAGAAGATACAACGCCGAGTCACCTACGCTCAACCGGTCCATCTTCTCCACAACCGAGAGGGGAAGCAGTTTGTCGACGTAGCGCCTTTAGCGGGTGAGCCATTTCGCCGACCGTACGTCGGCCGGGGGGCGGCTTACGGTGATTACGACAATGACGGAGACCTGGACGTCCTGTTAACCCAGTGTGGTGGTCCCGCCCGCCTGTTTAGGAACGACCGCGCGAACCGAAATCATTGGATCGCTTTCCAACTTGTCGGAGAGCAAAGTAATCGTGACGCCATAGGTGCCGTCGTCAAGGTGACCACGAACCTGGGTACTCAGCAGGCGATGGTACACACTGGGGGGAGCTATTGCAGCCAGTCCCAGCGACCTCTCATCTTCGGTCTGGGGCCTGTCGGCCAGGGAGATCGGGTAGAGGTCATTTGGCCCTTGGGGAGGCGGCAAATTTTCCGAAACCTGCGGGCGGATCAGTACTATCGGATTCACGAAACCTCGGGACTACAATCGTGGCTTGCAAAGTCCGGCGCCACACCCGTGAGGATTCATGTCAGGGGTGCAGGCGCAAAATAGCAGCATGCTGCGAGAGATCGGAGTCACGACGGACCGCACAGTCGAGCTGAAGGACATCACCCGCGAAGTTCGCGAAGTGGCCGACAACTCCGGGATAAGCGAAGGACTCTGCGTTCTATTCTGTCCCCACACCACGGCGGGCCTGGCCATCAATGAGAATGCCGACCCCGACGTTGCGTCGGATCTTGAGCGTGCCTTCGCGGCTGTGGTACCCCGGATCCCTTTTCAGCATGCAGAGGGGAACTCGCCCGCTCATCTCCTGTCCTGCCTGACCCGACACTCATTACAGCTCATCGTAGAAGATTACAGAATCAAGCTGGGCCGCTGGCAGGGGATTTACTTCTGTGAGTTCGACGGACCCAGGCGACGACGTCTGTGGGTCAAGTTGCTGGCGGGTTGAAGCCGACGGACAATGCAAAGTGAGCCTTAAATTCCGCACGATTCCTGGAGCTTGCTCGGACCCCCGGGCTCGTGGGAGTCGGTTGAAGTGATACAGTCTTTTTCGGCATGACTGCGAAGAAGCATGGTCTCGCTTGGATGATCGATCAGGTCAGTCTCCGGACGCTCGTGTTGGCCGCACTGCTGGTCTGGGGAGCTTTTGCCCTGGTTTGGTACCTACTCCTCCACGACGACTCTGCAAGAGACCGAGCGGCACTAAGTACGACCGTCGCTTCCGAGTCGGTGGATCCGCAAGATTCTCGACCGTCTGGAACGGAACCGCCGTCTGAACGGTTCGCCCGCTCTTCTGACACCCGATCGGCAATTCAGGAACCGCAGGAGCCGTCGATCACGCAGTTGGCGCCGGAGTTCTCCGCAAGCAGGTCGCCCGGATATGAACCGCTACAGGAGGGGAGCTCCACCGCGCTTCCCAACAGATCCCCTGCAGGGGAAGCAACAGCCGGGCGAAACCGACCGCAGCCGGTGGCCGAGGGTCAAGCTGTGGTTCAGGTTGGAGCTTTCAGCTCCACTTCCCGCGCCGAAGGTTTGGCCGAGGAACTCCAGCGGGCAGGGTGGCCGGCTTACCTGGAGTCGGACGGCGAAGTCCACCGGGTTCTCGTCGGGCCCTATGCCGATCGGCGGGAAGCGGAGCTGGCTCTCGGCGACCTTCGCCGCCGTGGATTCGAAGGTTTCGTCAAGCAGCGCTGAGGCTCGCGACCGGGGAACCCGGCTTTTGTGGACCGCGGGCTAATGGCTCATGTCCCACTCACGCTTTCCCGCTCGATCCTCGAGAAGGTGAGGCTCCCCGCACCAGGCCCAGCCCAACCGACAGCGGTCGCGGTCCCTTCAGGGCTAACCGCACTAGCGCAGCTGCTTCCAGAGGTACGAGTACGCCAGGGCGTTCATGAAAGATTGCTGCCGATTGTCGGCCGCCCCGGCATGCCCCCCTTCGGTGTTCTCGTAATAGTAGACGGGATGGCCCAGATCGGTCATTTTGGCAACCATCTTGCGGGCATGACCCGGGTGCACCCGGTCGTCACGTGTGGACGTCATGAACAGCACCCGAGGATACTTTACGTCCGCTTTGACGTTATGGTACGGCGAGTAGGTACGGATGTAGCGCCACATCTCGGGATCGTCGGGGTCGCCATATTCGGCCATCCAGCTGGCCCCTGCCAAAAGCTTAGAGTACCGCTTCATATCCAGAAGCGGCACTTGGCAAACCACAGCACCAAAGAGATCAGGGCGTCGGGTGAAAGCTGCTCCCACGAGCAAACCTCCGTTGCTGCCTCCCATGATCCCTAGGTTCCGAGGACTTGTTATCCCGGATCGAATCAGATCCTCGGCTACCGCAATGAAATCCTCAAACGCCTTATGACGATTCTTCTTCAGTGCCGCCTGGTGCCAGCGAGAACCAAACTCTCCGCCGCCGCGGATGTTGGCCACGGCGTAGACGCCGCCTCGTTCCAGCCAGGCCGCCCCGGTTACGGGGCTGTAGCGGGGGACCATGGGAATCTCGAAGCCTCCGTAGCCGTAAAGGAGAGTCGGATTCCGTCCGTCTCGTTCGAGGTTCTTCGGTCTGATCAGGAAGTACGGTATTCGGGTTCCATCGGCGGAGACGGTCTCCCTCTGCTCCACTTCGAGATTCTCGGTGCGGAAGAATTCGGGCATCCTCTGGACCAGGCCGGGCCGACCGTCGAGTACCCGATAAAGAGTCGTCGGCGTCAAAAAGTCGGTAAACGTGACGTAATAATCTCGTACGGAAACCGACGTGCTGACCACGTTGACGGTACCCAGCTTGGGAAGGTCCACCTCGTGCTTACGCCAACTCTCCGGCCCCGGAGCGACTTCATACAAGCGGGATCGAACATTATCCAGTACTCCCAGCAGTAGGCGGTCCCGGGTGCGGGCGACGGACGCCAGGGATGTCCGCTCTCCCGGCTCGAAAAGAACGGAAAAGTTGCGACCGCCTCCAAGAAAATCCTCCA
>JAPXNP010000245.1:0-4010 GCA_033811955.1 Acidobacteriota bacterium | reverse complement strand
CCTTGAAAAACACCTCCCACAAGCAGCGAGGCCAGCAGTCCAGGTCCAGCATTGGCCACGGATACTCCGGCGCGGTTCAGATCCCGCACGGCTTCGAGCAGAAGGTTCTTATCGGATGTAAAGCCCTGGCGAAGGGTGAAACCCGGCTCCAGTGAGAACACAGCGCCACAGTCGGTCTCCGCCCAATGCTTTCCCAAGAAGTCAGTCAGCGCCCGGCTGAGAGCGACTCTTCCGTCAAGCTCGGCTGAAGTCAGATCCAGGAGAAAAACGATCGGACTTTTACATTCACCCTGCCTTTCCGCACCGGCCCGGATCGGCGTTCTTTCGCGCTCTGCCGGCAGCGACGGGACCTCCGGCTTTTCGTTCGCGCCGGTGGAAGAGAAGCCGAGCTCCTGATCGCTCCCCACGTACACAACCGTATCGATCCGCTGGGGCACTCCGTCCTCGAAAAGTTCGAAATCGGCGGGACCCAAGTCGGTCACCAGTCGATTCCGGTCGTCCGTCACCACCACGTCGACCACGACGGAGATTGCTTCAACGGTGACCTCCGGCTGTGTCTCCCGCGCTTGAAGAGGTACCAGGGCGCCCAACCACAACCAAAGGATCGCACAAACACCTCGGTGCATAGCCCCCATCCGCATTCTACCTCTCTCCTTCGGGACATGAAGGTAGCTTCCCGGAAGTAGCTTATGTCTCCCAGCGTAGACTCGGCGAGACCAAGCCTAACGGCACTCAGCGTGCCTATTCAGTGACGTGCACAGCCACGGTAACCACGGGGAATCCACTAGTCACATAGTGGCACTCACACCCCGAACGGCACCAAGCATGCGGCTCCTCTACCCGCACACCGATGGTGGCATTCCCAGGCGCATTGCAAAAAACGGTGGCGGAAGAGGTACCGGAACTGAGGGTCACCACTTCCGGATACCAGTTGTACCATTGCTGGACCAGCGCATCACGCCGGTAGGTCTGATCAGACCAGCACGTCGAAACCCATTCCGTCTGGACGATGAGACCGACGTTCTCGCCGACGGAACACTGTAGAACGGCAAGGTGGCCACGCCTTGAGCTTGATAATTCTTCCCCACTCGAAACAACGCTTTCGGTCGTTGTGTAACACGGATCATTACAACCAAGGACCAGGACCTCTCCCCAGCCGAGGACGGCCGGCATGATGACAGCCGTGATAAGACCGGAGCGTAATCTTCGCTGCATGGGTAACCTCCCTGGAAAGCAATCTCTGGAGCAAGCTTACACGGGGGGGCTTGTCAAGAACCGGCACAATTTCAAAACGGAGGAAACAGCAGCGAGGGCCCATTCGGGAGGGCAGGTCGGCGACATTAGCCGGCACATTACGGCCATTAGGTACGCGCATTAGGGACACTGTGTTTTTTGCCAGGGAGAGCCGAGAAAGGTTGCACAGGATTGGCGGAGCAAAGCCCTTCCATCGACGGAAAGCCAAGGCCAAGCCGAAAGGCAGGCTCTTTCGAACATCTACTGGGCCGACGATCCCGACGCATGACCCAGGTACACGAACCAGCCTCGAGTAGCGGATACTGACTGGGGGCGGAAGTGAGTAAGTGCGTGAGCAGGGGCACTCATCCGTTGATGGAGTGTCGGAAAAGACAATGTCCCTATGTTGACGCGTTGAAGCCGGCCGAAGAGAGGATCAGTCGCCTTAGTCCCTTCGTTCTGCGCGCCCACGCATACTGCAAGCTTCTGCCTGAGGTTGCCCGCTTGAACAGAGACGTAGCGGCAGATTAGGTGCGCGACCCCCAGGCACTGGTCGATGCGCTGAAATTGGAGCTCCAGGCCGACGACCGCGAGTTCAGCCGGGAGCCTCGGCGGCGGGTTGTAAGAGAACTGGCCCAGGTTGTTACGGTCCAGAGCGCGCTCGTCGACGTTCCTTCGGCCTTGGAGCGACTTGCACAACGACCGGTTTCGTTCCGGTACCGGGCGGCCCTCCGATTGGCGGAACGTCTGGCGCGTCCTGGATCCGGCGGCGATCTGACTTGTGCGGAGTGACTGGTGACAGTGGAGGCGCTTTATCGGCCCCGGGGACGTCTCAGTTGGGACCGCTCCGATGAGAATGTTGCGCTTCATTCGTTTCCGGCCTTGAAAGACTTCTCGAACACCTCCTTGACTGATGTTCCGCGGGCAAGCACGCGAAGATCTCCTGTGAGCTTTCGGGGATTCGACGAGTCGGCGTGATTTCCGTGACCGGGGGCGCCTGCCTGCAAGCACCCTCGGACGGGGTAATTCAACCTGCAGGGCTTCCAAGATCTTTTTTCGCTGTTCGTTCGGTTCCGGAAACCGCGGCGGCATCCGCTCCTCGTCCACCGGACGGCATCCCAAGCTCAAACGGCCCAAAGCCGACCACGTGCCCTCCATCGTCTCCGCTTCGAGATCCGTCCCGGCCGTCTCCGAAGTACGGTGGCAGGAGGAAGACAGTGTCCCCTTCTCTCTCCCCTTCTCTCCGCCGAGTACTGCAGGCGCTGTCCTTCCGGCATCAGCGCGAGCACAGCTTCCATAAGCGAGCTTTTGCCGGCCGCCGAGCTCGATTGGCACGATTACGCCCGGCGGCGCATCGAGCAGCCGCGACACTGCCGCGAGATAGGCGACCTTCTTGTTGGTCACCTCACGCACGACGCCGCACCGCGCAAAATCTACGAGAATGCGGTCATCAGGCGTGGATCGCGGAGCAGATCCATCTCGGCGGCTCGCTCCTCGGGGCTGGGTTGCACCGTCTCGTCCTTCGGCTGCAGCGCCTTTTGGATGGCTTTGTCACGCAGCGATTCGAGCTTCAGCAACATGCGGCCCAGGTCGTGGCGGATCACGTCTTCCTTGATCCGCAGTTCCTCGGAGGCTTGTTTCTCAAACACACTCCGTTGCCGCGCCGGCGTCATGTCGAGCGTATCGACGTGGACCGCATCTCCGCGTGAAACGCAGACGTTCACCTTGAGGACCTGATAGCCGGTGTTCGCAAACAGTCCGCGGATGCGGTAGCGGCGGTCACGCTGGGGGATGAGGACCGTCTTGCCCTGGATCTCGCAAGGCACAACGATACCACCTGGCTGCGGCGCGGGCATTGTCAGAGGAGCGGCGGGGAGCGGCTCTTCCTTTTGCGGCTGTGGAGCCGGGATCTCGACGGCGGGTTCAGGCGAAACAGATTCGGCGGCTGAAGAAAAGAACAGGCTCCGGCACTTCGGATGCAATTTCTTCTTTAGCCGCTGTTGGCTGTGCTTCGGTGACCTCCTCTGTCGGCGATTGCGCCGAGGCCGCTTCCGGCTCGTGGGCAACCGACGCGGGTTCGACTGCCGGCACAGTCACCGCGGGCAGCTTTCCTTTCCCTAGCCAGTTGGCCGTGTTCAGCAGCACGCCGAGACTCCGGGCTGTGGGCTTCACTTTGCAGCCGTAGTAATTGGCGTCCATGCCCTTCGGAAACAGTACGCGGTAACAGTCGATGCCCATTCCGATCAGTTCGTCAGCCGGCGCTATGGCGGCTTTCCCGCGGGCTTCGTCGCGGTCGCAGGCGATGAACACTATCGTGGTGCGGTGCTTCTTCATCGCCGCTCGATAGTCCGCTGTGAAGCCGTTGACCCATAGCCGGCCGTGACGCGGCGGAAGTCGGCGCACCAGAACGTGAGCACGTCGATGATCGACTCGCACAGGATGATTTCTTTTGAAACCAGTAACGCCTCTTCATTCCGGACGCCCTTGTGCGGTCCCGGCAGGTACGTTGTAGTGGCGTCCCCGGTCGGAGACCTGGCGTGATCTTGCGGCCGTACATTTCGGTAATGTTGCCGTCGAGGTCGATCACCGGAAAGACGACGGACCCGGGAAAATGCTTGTGCCCCGGCTCGCGGATGATGGCGAGTTTCAGAAAACGGCCCTGCATCTCTGCGTCCGACTTGCGATTCTTGTCGGGCAGTCGGTAGCCGAGTGTCCGGTGCGAAGCCGATACGGAAGTGCCCTATCATCTCCGAGTGCGTGAGGCTGCGGCCTTGCAG
>JAPXNP010000244.1:0-4017 GCA_033811955.1 Acidobacteriota bacterium | reverse complement strand
CTCTCGAGCAAACGACCGTCCTCTTTCACCGCGGGATCGTACTGGTTGACCTGTCCTCCTCCGATTTGCGGTCTCTCATATGAGATCACCGGGAGTCCCTCCACGATGTGGGTGATCCGGTCCGAACCGAGCACCTCGACCTCGACCCGAACCCATCGATCGCCGCGGAAGGTTGGAGAAAGGGAATTGATGCAATGCTGAGTGACCAGCTCGCCGTTCATTTCCACGTGGGTCCCGGGCGTACACAGGTTGGCCGTGGGGCGTTCCCCGGAATCCCTACCCCCCAGCAGCTGGACCTCGATAGAAATGGGGAAGTCTTGTCCCCTCAACATAGTCCGGGGATCCTGGCTGTGGATCATGATGCCGCTGTTACGGAAAGCCCAATCGGGCCCGCCGGGAAGTTGTTCTCCCACAAAACGATATTCTACGGCCAGCCGGTAATGGGAGAAGGGTGCTTCGTAAAAGAGGACTCCGAACCGATCGTCGAAGCGGTCGTAGGCGTCATAGGCGACTGTCAAAAGACCGTCTTCTACCCGAAATGTGTCGCCGAAATTGTCTCCGGTCTCGTAACCGGTGATCTTGGGTATCCACCCGCTAAGGTCTCTTCCGTTGAACAGCTGGACCCAGTCGGTTTGCGGAATGTCGGGTTGGTTCGCCAACCCGGGTTGAAACCAAAATAGCCAGGTGGCCGGCCCCGATTGTGCGGTTCGCTCCGCCAGAGGGTGCAGGAAGGTGTATTGCGCCGCTTCCGGATAGCCTCCGGGCCGGTAAGGCACAACAAAATGGGCGATGGGTACGGCAAATCTTCCGACTTCAGGGAGAGCTCCAAACTGTGGCCGAGGCAGATACGGGGGCTCCGTGTCCGACAGCAGGAGGCGGTTTTCCGGAAACGGCTCGTCGAAGAAGTTCGTAGACGTCAGCTGATCCACCCCCAGGATCCATGGACCGTGCTGCAGGGCGATGTAACGTCTCCCTTCCGACTCTTGAGCATGCCGCAACGTCCGCAGCCTCCAGCTCACCTCGATGGAGTCGCCTTGTGCGAAGGGCCCCTGGAAGACGACATAGCCGCCGTCTCGGGTTGCCGTCAACAACCGGTCGTCCAATCGAGCCTCGACGGCGTCGGCCCACCTAGGGAGCCGAACTGCCAGCGAGGATACCTCGGCCGTACTTTTGAGCTCGACGGTTACTCCGGCGTCCCGATTGAAGTGGGACTCACTGACGATCTCCTCCGCACCTTGTCGCCACAGGCCGTCGGTGGGAAGATCCAGGACGATTCGGCGACCTTGTTCCATCCGAAGGACACGCTTCATCACTTCCGGAAAAGCCCGTAGTCCGTGCAGCGTGCAGCACCACCAGGCTCGGGCCGACCAGGGGCCGTAGCCTGTGGGAGGAAGCGTATCCTGCGCTTCACGCCCTTCACCAGTGCGCAGCTCATAATGCCCGAAGTCTCCACCGGCGAACTGGTTGAAGCTGAATTCGTTGAAAAGCGTCCGTTCGGCTTCCTCCAGGAAGGGCTGCTCCCGGGTCAGTTCCCATAGCTCCAGGTTCAGCCGCAGCCAGTCCGCTTCGGAACATCCTTCGGTGCGGTGTCCGACCGCGTCGAGCATCTCCGGGACGGCGCCCGTGATCAACCGATTACCGGATCGAATGATCTCGTCCCACGCCTCGCGGACTTGCTCCAGGTATCTGGTTTCACCGGTGACGCGGTACAAGGCAAGAATCCCTCGCAGACTGGTTAGGAAGCCGTGACTGTGTTGTCTTGGCTCTCGTCGGGTGCGTGCCGCGACGGCTTGAGCCAAGTCGAGAAAGCGGGAGTCTCCGGTGTATTCGAAAATCTTCACCAGGCCTTCGATCTGCTGTGTCCAACAGATATAACCCACGGCGAACTTGCCCCGGCTGAAGACCTCTTGAATGTCAGCCGAATTTAGTGTGGGTGCCGCCGCCAGAAGGAACTCGGCCAACTTGCGGGCAACCCCGAGACTCTTTTCGTCTCCCGTCAGAGCATGGTATTCGAGGAGTCCTATCAGCAGCCGTCCGTTTCCCCAGAGGACGGCCATGTCATCATCCTGGGGTTCCGTCAGGTGAAACGGATCCCCAAAGTGGCCGTCAGGTCGCTGTAAGGCGGGAAGAGCCGCAGCCGTCTCCTCCAGTTGGGGGAAAGGTGCGACGTTCAAGAAAGAAGCGGCTGCAGCGAGAGCGTCGAGGTAACGCCCGGAGACGTCGCCGCTGAAATTCGTAAATCTCCTTCCGTGGCGGGGCACGGCGTCGGCCAGTAGGAAGTCGAGGGTATATTCGGGCGGGCCTCCTCTCAAAACCCGTTCGAGAGAAAGTTGAAATCGATCGCTCAGGTCTCCGGCCCAGATTGGGAAACTAGAGAAGATCCATACGAGAACATACGGGTAGAGACGACGGTTCAAAGCAAGCATGGTACGGGATATTCTATGGATATCCCCGCGGACCCACAAGAAATGCGGCCGCTCTTGCGCTTACTCCGTGTTTCTCCGGTGCAGCCACGGGTAGATGGGGTACGGCGCCTCCGTAGAGAAAGGAAGGCTTACCCGGCGTCCTGTGGCGGCGGACTGATAGGCGGCGAAGAGGATCTCGAGAACGGCACGGCCGTCTTCACCGGTCGCCAAGGGCTCGGCGTCTCCCCGGACACAGGCGATGAAATGCGCCATCTCCTGCGGAAACCCATAGTTCCAACTCTCTTCAAACATCGTAAAGGTCCAGCCCCGAGTTGTTGCCGCCTTTTCAACGGCGTAGCCGTAGCCGGGCTCCGAATACGTCACCAGGGAACTGCCGCGGAGCAAGTCGGCGAATGTCACCCCTTGATCTCCGTAAATTTCGCTCCGGTCATCCATGCCCCCGGGCGTGGCCCAACTTGGTTCGATGACGCCCAGGGCTCCCCCTTCAAACTCGATCATCGCCACAGCCGTGTCGTCCGCTTTGGTCTTTCCTGCATGGACGTAGGTTCCACAATGGGCGGTAACCGCCACGGCCGCGGGTCGACCCAGCATCCAGCGGGCGAACTCGACGCCGTGGCAGCCCATGTCTTGCAGGGCACCTCCGCCGCTCTTCTCCACGTCCCAGAACCATTCCGAGTGAGGGCCGAAGTGCCTCTCCGCTTGTTTGACGAGGTAAACTTTTCCCAACGCTCCCTCCTGCACCAATTGTCGTGCCCGAACGTACTTGGGAGCGAAGATCAGTTCCTCGGCGTACAGCAGATGGACGCCGGATCTCTTGCACGCCTCGATCATGCGGTCGGCTTCCGGCAGATTCATGCAGAGGGGTTTTTCGCATATCACGTGTTTGCCGGCTTCCGCGGCCGCCACGGCCGCTTCGCAGTGCAGGTTGTTGGGCAGGCACAGAGAAACCACGTCCACATCCGCAAGTTCTAGAACACGGCGGTAATCGGTAAAGCATTGAGGGATTTGGAAGCGCGACGCAAAGGCGGCCGCATGGGTCTCGTTCCGCGAGGCAACCGCGGCCAGGTTCGTTCCCGGTACCTGCTGTAGAGATCGGGCATGAATTTCGGCTACAAAGCCGGAACCGATGATTCCAACGTTCACTTCCTGCATGACTGTCCCCTCACTTGCGGGTGATTCTCTCGCAAACGGGGCGCAGGGGCAAGGCGAAGAATCCTGCGATCCGGCGCCGGAAGGTTCGGAAGCTTTACGGGAGCAGAAGCGCTCCTTGGCATTGGAGCTTCTCCGTACGCATTTTCAGTTGCCCCCGGGAGGTCGGGCGGAGACCGGACAGCGAGAAATGGTTACGCGCGTATCGACCGGCCTTGCCGTGGTGGCAGTATCCGCCGAACGGGCTCCGATTCTCGCATGGTTCCGCTAAACTGAAGAGGTGACGGCGGAATCAGAGCAGGACTCAACTGTTGAAAGGCGGGAATCTTCTTCCCAACAGACGGGGCGGACAGGTTTAGGGGAGCCGTCGACCGAAGGAGCGGGGCCTCCGGTGGAAGCCGTTAGTATTCTGGAATTGTTTACCGTAGGTCCCGGTCCCAGC
>JAPXNP010000243.1:0-4047 GCA_033811955.1 Acidobacteriota bacterium | reverse complement strand
GCTGGTGGGTTTGCAGGAATACCTGGACGCTGCGCTGGCAGCCACCGGTCGGGAGGGGAAGGTGGCCTCAGCCGTCAAGCGAGCCCATCGAAATGTGGCGGCTCGTTTGAGTTCCTTGCTCCGGGAAGGAAACGCCCACACGGTCGCGGAGGAGCACCTGCGGGACGCGTATGACTACGTATTGCAACGGTTGTCCATCCCTCCGGACCAAGAGCGGGAGTACCACGAGACGGTTTCGGCCCTCGTAGAAGCCGCCACGCAGATCAGCCCTGTGGTTACCGGGTTGTTTTTTCACCAACCCGAAGGAGAACTCAAAGGGAGCGGGCAGCTCCTGATGTTGGCTTTCAATCCACATGCGTGTCAGGGCTGCCGTTTGTGCATCACCAGTTGCCCGGAATCGGCCCTCGAAGCCTTCGACCGTGCGGGAACTGCAGGAGCAGATGCGCGCGCCGCCTGGAAGTTTTGGGAGCAGTTGCCGGACACGCCGGGAGTGCTCATTGAGAAGGCTCAGGAACAGCTGGACCTGGGTCTGGTAG
Source organism: Acidobacteriota bacterium (assembly GCA_033811955.1). Classification (GTDB taxonomy): domain Bacteria; phylum Acidobacteriota; class UBA6911; order RPQK01; family JAPXNP01; genus JAPXNP01. The sequence continues at coordinate 3,511 of JAPXNP010000243.1, read as the reverse complement.
CGGCACGATTATTGAGTCGCCACAGCGCTTTGGTCCAGGCCGTCGGCAGTTTTGGTGAGCCGGGATCGGGGGAACGATTGGCCGTGCGCCTGGTGACCGCACTTCTGGAAAGCCGCATGCAGTTCGAGTTGACTCGTTATGCCGGTGAGGCGGAGGAGTTGGCCGGCAAGATGCGCGAACTGCTTCATTCTTTGTTGGCCGAAGGATTGGAGAAGGCCGATCCGGAAGCAATTGAGCGCGCCTTGCTCGAGGTACCCCGCCGGCGGGTCAGCTTGGGTGAGCTGACGGCGAGACTTGAACGTTTCGGCCGTCAGGTGGTGGTGGACCCTGTCAAGACGGTTCGAGTGGCCCAGGTGATACAGCAGCTGGAATCCGAGGTGTCACGGGTTCGCGAGGGGAACAACAACCTCGGGCGCAGCCGTTTCGGTGTTGTCATTGTCAGCCGGCGGGCGGCTTGCTGGGCGGGTCGATATCCCAACCATCCGTACAATGCGCCTTTGGTTGTGGAGCCCTCTCCGGAGGGAATGAGTCTCGCTCTGGGAGTGGCCGAGGCTCTTACCCATCGCCACTTGGATAAGATGCGCACACTGCGTCGGGCGCGTTACTTCCTCGAGAACCCGCCCGATCTGCCGGGACGACTGGCTTCGCTACATGATTTGACGTGGTCGGGTCTGTCGCAGGAAGAGCGAACATGTTGTCCACCCCTGCTTGTATTGGTTGACGATTCCGCTCTGGAACGGCAGGCGGTGGGCGTGCTCAGTCGGCTGTTGACTGGAGATCTGCCGGTCAAACTGATCTTTTTGGACGCCCGGGATGTGCGGATCAGCGATCCCGAGCCGGTGCTGACGGCTCTCGGAATCGGAAACGCTGTGGCGGTGTCCGCTTCGCTGGGGTATTTGGAGCATTTCGGTGAAGCTTTGGAGACGGCTTTCTCGTTTGCGGGTCCCGCGCTGATTCATGTGCATGTCCCGATTCCCGCGGAACACGGGTTTGAGACGAACCAGACCCTGCAGCGCGCTCGGGCGGCGGTGGAGGCTCGCATCCATCCCCTGCTCGTGTATGATCCGCGAAAGCCCGGGGCCCTGGGAGCACGAGTGCGGATAGACGCGAACCCGGCTCTAAAGGAAGCCTGGGGGGGTACCGATCCGGTGGCTTGGTTGGCGGGCGAGGCGAGGTTCCGCCGCTTTTTCGCTCCGTTGGATGACGAGGATGCATCCACCGTCGATGCTGGAGAGTACTTGCTGGCCTTGCCCGAGGAGAGAGGCGACGAGGTGCCGGTCTGGGAGTTTCCGGACGGTAAGAAACGACGCGTCGATGCTGTGGCCCTCCGTTGGGCTGAGCAGCGGTATCGGGTGTGGAAGGTTCTGAAGGAAATCGGCGGTGTCGACAGTCCCTTCGTGGAAAGACTCCGGGAGGAACTGGAGACTGAGGTGGCCGCACGGAACCGGGCGGAGTTCGAGCGCATAAGGTCGGAGTACGAGGAGAGAATTGCAGCGCTGGAACAGGGTTTTGAGCAGCGTATGGCGGAAGTCCTCCGTCAGCGATTGTTACAGCTGACCGGGTTCGCCGAAGTTTCAGCCGGATCCGAGGACAGGTGAGATGAGTTCAGCCGTAGCGGTGAGCGATAAGTTGCCGACGTTTCGTCACGGAGTGCATCCGCCGGAACTGAAGGAAGCGACCGCGGGACGTCCGATTGAGCGGATGCCCTTCGTCCGGGAGTATGTGCTACCTCTGTCTCAACACACTGGAGCTCCCTCGGTGGCGGTGGTCCGACCAGGCCGGCGGGTCGTGCGGGGCGAATTGATTGCTGAGCCGGGTGCCTTCGTCTCGACGAGTCTCCATGCTCCGGTAACAGGATGGGTGAAAGCGATCGAGCCTCGCCTCCATCCGAACGGCAAGATGATGCCGTCCATCGTCATTGAGGCGGACCCATTCTCAAGTCAGAAGGTGCTGCCGCAGACGGTGCCCGATCCGGCGTCGCTGAGTAACGCGGAGATGGTGAAGGAGATCCAGCGGGCCGGGTTGGTGGGCATGGGAGGGGCGGCTTTCCCGAGCCATGTCAAGGTGTCGTTGCCGGAAGGACGGCGGATTGACTTCGTCGTCATCAACGGTTGTGAGTGTGAGCCGGCTTTGACGTGCGACCATCGGCTCATGGCGGAGCGCCCGGAGGCCGTAGTGCGCGGGACATTGATTCTCCTCAAACATTTAGGCGCCAAGCGGGCCTACATCGGAATCGAGGCGAACAAGCCGGACGCGGCGGAGAGGCTTCGACAAGTGGCACCTCCGGAAGTCGAGGTGGTGGTCGTTCAGGTGAAATACCCTCAGGGCGCGGAGAAGATGTTGATCGACGCAGTACTGCATCGAGAGGTGCCCAGTGGGGGGATTCCCCTCGACATTCAGATCCTGACCAACAACGTGGCGACGACGGCGGCCTTGGCCGACTGGTTCGACCACGGGATTCCTTTGATCGAGCGCGTGGTGACGGTTACGGGGCCGGGGATCGTACATCCGCGCAATCTCCTGGTTCCTTTGGGAACACCGGTTTCGGCTTTGGTGGACTATTGCGGCGGACTGCGTTCCGAGGCGCGGCAGGTCATTATGGGCGGTCCGATGATGGGTATGCCGCAGAAGAGCCTCGACGTTCCCGTGATGAAGGGGTCGTCGGGGATTGTGGCGCTAACTCGGGCGCATTACGCGGAGGTTCCGGAATTCCCGTGTATTCGATGTGCCCGTTGTCTGGAGGCTTGTCCCATGTTTTTGAACCCGACGAGGCTGGCTCATTTGGCCAAGTTCGAAAGGGTTGAGGATTTACCCGAGTACCACATCCTGGACTGCTTTGAGTGCGGATCATGTTCCTATGTCTGTCCATCGAACATTCCCCTGGTGCAGTGGATCCGCGTGGGCAAAGCTCTGGTGCGAGAGGCAGCAAGAAAATGAGCTGGAGGCGAAGACCGGACCTGATCTTGTCCACGTCCCCTTACCTGCATGATCCGGCGTCGACGCCGCGGGTCATGGGCGAGGTGATTTGGGCCACGGTTCCTGTAATGGCCGTGGCGGTGTGGGTTTTCGGGGTGGGATGCCTGCTGGTGGTGGCGGCCTCGGTGCTGGGAGCGGTCGGCACGGAATGGGTATTCTCGCGGGGAAAGGAACCGAGTCCGATCAGGGACCGCAGCGCTCTACTTACCGGTATCCTGCTGGGCCTTATTCTGCCCCCCGGTTTTCCTCTGTGGATGGCGTTTCTCGGGGGCTTCGTGGGCATCGGTTTGGGAAAACTGATCTGGGGCGGGCTTGGACAAAACCAGTTCAATCCTGCGCTGGTGGGCCGGGCTTTCTTGCAAGCATCCTTCCCCACGGCCATTACCACATGGGTGGCTCCCGCCGACCAGGTATGGCGCGTACCCGAAGGACTGCTGGTACCGCCCTTGATGGGAGCTGCGACGGATGCCGTTTCGGCGGCAACCCCGCTCGGGCTGTTCAAGTTCTCAGGACAACTGACCGCAATCCTGGATCT
>JAPXNP010000242.1:1207-4057 GCA_033811955.1 Acidobacteriota bacterium | reverse complement strand
CCCTCGCTTAGCCGGGCGCCAAGGAGATATTTTCGTCTCTACCTGGGACGGCGGATCCCTGGACGGTCTTCAGATCTACAACAATACGGTGTATTGGAATCCTCCGACGGATGCTCCGATTGTGCGTCTGGACGCCTCCTTCACCGGTGACGGACCCAATCTGATTGCGAACAACGTGATGTATTCGACGGTTCCGACGCTGATTTCGGCTCGGCAGCCCATACCGATGGAAAACAACCTGTATTGGTATTCCGGAGTGGGAGACCCGGTTTGGGAGTACGACGGACAAGTTTTTCGCAGTATCGACGCTTTTCGGAGCTCGACCGGGCGGGAAAAAAGTGGGATGTTCGCCGACCCCAAGCTTGAGCTGTTTGAGCCTGCTCGGATACCACTCCGACGGCCCGTTCTTTCCCTGGGAGCCGCTTCGCCGGGACGTGACCGAGGAATCGACGTCGGGTACATGGAAAGACGGGATATTCTTGGGAAGCAGGTGCCCCAAGGGAAAGGATTGGACATAGGCGCCTTCGAGTATGAAGAGAAGAGTCCTGCCGACGGGCAGGATGAGGGTCTCGGGGAAGCTCCCGATTTTGAACTGAGGACTCCGGAGGGTCGCATACACAGGCTTGCCGCTTCCTCCGGGACGTGGAGGATCGTTTCTTTTCTCAACGCGGACCCGCATCATGGCGCTTCAAACGACAGCCAAAGTCAGATGGTTGTCCTGCAAAGTATGTTGCATCAGTATCGGACGCGGGGTCTCAAGGTGCTGGTCGTTGTTCCCAAGCCGCCGGAGGTTTCGGAAGATCACTTTCTGAATTTGCGCGATAGCTGGGAATTCGGCCGAACCGATCTGCTTCTCGATCCGGGAGACCTCGTCGCGACGCGGTATGGAGTTGACCTTAGGCCGACTACGTTCCTTCTCGACGGTGCAGATCGCATCATAGCGCGTTGGAACGGCTTCGCACCGAGTGTGCAAGTCGGCCTTACGCTTCGTTCGCTTCTCGGACCGCCGCCGGGCGCCGTATCTGCAGAAGGGATGCGTGAACTGCACGGCCGGACGCCTGAGACTGAGGCCGTCGGTGCTTTATTACCTAGGTAAATCCGATGAGCACTTCAACAAACCCTTTCTCGACTTCGTATTGTCAAGCCCTGCGTCGCCGGTGTGCCGGATCGGCGGGAGGGTCGCGAGTACAGGTAATGGCGGATGGTTTAGCGCCGCGAGGTTGCCTGATGCGGCTAGGGAGAAAAGTTCGGGGGTGGTTGGGTCCCGCCGGGCGCATCATACTTCTCCTGTTCGGTACAGCCTGTCTGACCGCGGGGTCCGTCTCGGGCCGGACGCAGACCCAGGCGGGGGAAATCAGCGTCTTCCTTTGGTTCGACACGGAGGACTATCTACTGCCGGAGGCGGACGAGGCCTTGCTCCGCCTGGCTGAATTTCTACAAGGACAGGGAGTACGGGCCACTTTCAAACTGGTGGGGGAGAAGGCCCGGGTTTTGGAGCGGCGGGGTCGCGAAGATGCCTTACGTGCCCTTCAGTTCCACTCCATCGGATACCATACGGACTTTCACAGCGTCCACCCCACGCCCGCGATGTATCTGGCTCGGCTCGGATGGTTCGAAGGAGTCGAGGAGTTCGACCGCCGCGAAAGGGCCGGTTTTGAAGACGTCTCCCGTATTACCGGCCGTAAACCTGCCTGTTACGGGCAGCCGGGCAGTTCGTGGGCGCCGCAAGTGTATGGGGCGCTGCGGCGTTGGGGTGTCCCGGTTTACCTGGATGCTTCCGAGCATATCGATGTGGACGGCCGTCCCTTTTGGTATGCGGGAGTGCTCTGTCTGCAATCCCTCACTCACACCTTTCGCACCGAGCTGGGCGGTGTCGAGGATTTGGAAGCGGCCAAGGAACGCTTCACGGCAGCATACAACTCTCTCCTTGAAGAAGGAGGTGGAGTGATTTCCATTTACTACCATCCCTGCGAGTTTGTGCACCGTGAGTTCTGGGACGCCGTGAACTTTGCACGAGGGGCGAACCCGCCCCCGGAAAGATGGCAGCCGCCTTCCGCCAAGACCCGCGAGGAAATCGAGACCGGCTTTCAAGTCTTTGAGGAATACATTCGGTTTATTGCTTCTCACCGGGAGATCCGCTTTCGGACTGCCGACGAGGCTCCGGCACTGTTTGCGGACCGTGCCCTCGGGGCAATGTTTTCCTCGTCCACCATTAAGCGTCTGGCGGAATTACCCGCCTCCGGGGTGGTCGACTTTCAAGAGTTCGACGGGTTTAGTTTTTCGCCGGCTGAGCAGTTCGTCCTCTTGACGCAATACCTGGCCCAGGGCGGCGAGGCGTCAGCTGTCCGCTTGCCGGTAGAACCGGTACTGGGACCGGTGATTCCGCAACCTCTTCATGAAGAGGTTGCCGTCGAATGGCGACAAGTCGAACGTACCCTGGCCGACGCGATCGCGTTCGTGGAGCGACATGGCCGCGTGCCTGATGAGGTGTGGCTGGGGAGTCGGGCGATTTCGCCCGAAAGCTTTCTGACGACGGTAGCGTCGCTGGTACTGAGAGAGGATCGTCCGTCTGAGGTGGTTTTCCGTCCTGTAACCTTGCGGAGTGCAAAGCGCGTGCGTAACGACTCGGGCCTGTGGAGCTGGGTTATCTTTCCTTCCGGTTTTGACGCTCCCGAGATGATGCGGCTGGCGGCGCGGCAAAGCTGGAGTCTGAAGCCGGCACTGCGGGCGGATTCCGACAGCGACTAGGGTCATGTGGTACGTGACATGCGGTTTGCTGGGATCCGGTTTCCCTCGTGGAAGTTAGGGAGAGAATGGGGCAGTTCGCTGCAAGGTGACCTTGAGTCCAAT
>JAPXNP010000242.1:0-1197 GCA_033811955.1 Acidobacteriota bacterium | reverse complement strand
CTGAGAGGTGAACGGTATCGTCCTGATAAAGCTGAGAAGGCGAGGATTAGAAATCTCCACTGCCGTGCCGGCCCCGAAGGTTGCAACGCCCTCTGCTGAACCCGGCGTCGGCCGGCTCAGCCGACACAACGTGGGTGAGTCCTCCTGCGACTTCAAGCGGGACACATTGAACGTGGGGACGGCCGGCTCGAAGCCGTCCTCACCGCTGCGCGACGCCTTCTTGCGCTGTCCCTTCTCCGAAACCCGAGCCCGGCACCGGTGGATAAGGCCGCCGTCGACCCTCGACCGAGTCTTCGTCATCGAGCCGGAACGGAGCCGACGCCTCCCGCAGACGTCGTTCCACGGAGTAGGCCGAAACACACAAAACAATGCGGCCCCGGGCCGTCTCCCCTTTGTAGGGGTAGATGGGACGAACCCCCGGGTCGATCCCCATCAAACCAGGAATCACCCGCTCCACCTGCGACGGATTCGTATTCACCCGCACTGTGTCCTCCGCACGCAACGAACCGGCCGGCTCGCCGGTCCACACAGCGTAGATCCCGGCCGGCTTCTTCCCCTCGATACTCGACCGACCGAGACTCCACTGCGAGATGTTTAAGACTTGGCGACGGAAGAGCGAACGTAGTACTGGTTGCGCTACTTGAGACCATACACTGACGCAGAAAACTCCTGGAATCTTCGACTCCTCCGTTACTTGACGTCGCTCCAAGGATCAAATAGAAGTGAAGTTGAGTTACCGCTGAACCGCCTCCTTGGTGTAGACGGGCCTGCCCCCGATCCAAGTCTGCTCGACCTGGATCGATTTGACCTCGTCCACGGGGCAGGTGAGGATGTCTCGATCCAAAATGATGAAGTCAGCCAGCTTGCCCGGCTCCAGAGAACCTTTCTCCTTTTCCTCGAACGTCAAGTAGGCGTTATTGATTGTGTACAAGCGGATGGCCTGTTCACGGGTGATAATTTGCTCCGGGTGAAGAACACCGTCCAGCCGGCGTCCTTGGCGCGTTAAAGTGATCCACATCCCGAGGAAGGGATTGTAAGGGTTGACCGAACGGAAGCTGCCGATCTTCTGCATGTGGTCCGAGCCGCCGCCGACAATCGCACCTTCTTCAAAGATCGTCCGGTAAGGCTGGAAGTAGGCAAGCCGCTCCCAACCGAACTGCTTGACGAGGGTCGCCGCGTCGAGCCAAAGCCAGGAAG
>JAPXNP010000241.1:0-4059 GCA_033811955.1 Acidobacteriota bacterium | reverse complement strand
TCATCCCGCGGCTGAAGAAGGTCATTGATGGTGAAGACCCCGGCGGCGTCACCGAGGCTGTGGGCTGGAAGGGGGGCGGGGGGGTTCCGGTATTACCGGCTGGCGCCGTCCCTGCTGGAACGGGACAAGTGGGGGAACTGGGTTATCAACAAGGAGTACAACGCCGGCATGCTGGCCGAGGCGGTCTGCAAGCTGGAGGGGTTCCAGTATGCCCCCAGCGACAACGTCTACTGGCAGCACGGGCACTCTACCGAGCGGGACTTCATCTATGTCACGACGGCGAACCTAGGCCACGACCAGCTCCAGCAACTCTCCGACGAGGTCGGCCCCGACCGGACGCTCCTCGTGCTCTGCACCGCTTTCCGCGCCAAGGCGGACCGCTATCCGAACCTGACGATCAAGAAGATCCCGAAGGTCGTCCTGTCGCGCTGCGAGTGGGGCCACGACGACTACAGCCTCCGCGTGGAGAATCTCCCCAAGGCACCGCCTAAGAAGGGGCAAATGGATCTCGCCCTCGGCGGTGAGGGCGACGGAGGATCTGGCCATGGCCGGTGAGGCTCCCTCGACCCAGATCTTGCTCTACCAGACGGAGGACCGCCGCACACGGATCGAAGTGCGGCTGGAGAACGAAACCGTTTGGCTGAACCAGCTTCAGATGGCGGAGCTGTTCCAGACTACGGTGCCGAATGTCAGCATGCACATTCGCAATGTGTTCCGGGAGGGGGAGCTGGACCGTGAGTCAGTTGTTAAGGATTTCTTAACAACTGCCGCCGACGGAAAGGGATATCGGACGAAGTTCTACAACCTGGACGTCATCATCTCGGTTGGTTATCGGGTCAAGTCCCACCGCGGCACGCAGTTCCGCATCTGGGCCACCCAACGATTGCGGGAGTACCTCATTAAAGGGTTCACCCTCGACGACGAACGGCTGAAGCAGACGGGTGGCGGCAACTACTTCGACGAGTTGCTTGCCCGGATCCGCGACATCCGTTCGTCGGAAAAGGTCTTCTGGCGGAAGGTCCTCGATATCTACGCCACCAGCATCGACTACGATCCGAGCACCGAAGCCTCGGAGCGGTTCTTCGCCACGGTTCAAAACAAGATGCACTGGGCGGCCCACGGCCATACGGCGGCCGAGGTCATCGCCGACCGAGCCGATGCAACCCGTCCAGCGATGGGTCTGACGAGCTGGAGTGGCAGCCGGGTTCGGAAAGCCGATGTCGCCGTGGCCAAGAACTACCTCGCCGCCGAGGAACTGGACGCGCTCAACCGGATCGTCACTGCCTACCTGGAATTCGCCGAGCTCCAGGCCCGCAACCGCCGTCCCATGTACATGCGAGACTGGATCGCCAAGCTGGACGACTTCCTACGTCTGAGCGAGCGTGAGATCCTGACCCATGCCGGCCGGGTGAGTCATGAGGTCGCCCTGGCCAAGGCCGAGGGGGAGTTCGAGAAGTTCCAGGTCAGGCAATTGGCTCAGCCCACGGAGGTAGAGAAGCACTTCGAGGGCATGGTGGAAGGCCTGAAGAAGCTGCCATCCAAGAAGCCCGCCGGGAGGAAACGGGGGAAGAGCGTATGAACCGGCACGTCAATGCTATCGCCGGACGGCTGAGCCTGCGGCCGCCGCAGCGGCGGTCGCTGGAGATCCTGGATCGGATCACGGAGATCGCTCCCCCAAAGAAAGAGGGCGATGTCCAGACCGCGCTCGACGCGGTACGGCGTGAGTTCCCGACGGTCACGGATTTCGAGCGCGAGTTCCCGTCCCTCTGCTTCGCCCTGGCGACCGGTGTGGGCAAGACCCGGCTGATGGGGGCCTTCATCAGCTATCTTCACCTCGCACACGGCTTCAGCAACTTCTTTGTCCTGGCCCCCAAACTGACCATCTACAACAAGCTGGTCACGGACTTCACGCCCAACACGCCGAAGTAGGTCTTCACCGGCATCGCCGAGTTCGCCACCGACCCTCCGGTGATCATCACCGGCGACACGTACGAACAGGGGGCCGGCGTCCGGACCGGGATGCTCCCCGGCTACGAGCGCGAGGTGCACGTCAACGTCTTCAACATCTCGAAGATCAACACCGAGGTGCGCGGCGGCAAGTCTCCCCGGATCAAGCGCCTATCGGAATACATCGGGCAGAGCTACTTCGACTATCTGGCGGCCCTGGAGGATCTTGTCCTGATCATGGACGAGTCGCATCGCTACCGAGCGTCGGCGGGCGTCCGAGCCATCAACGAGCTGAAGCCGATTCTCGGGCTGGAGCTGACCGCCACCCCCTTCGTGGAGACGAGCAAGGGGCCGGTTTCCTTCAAGAACGTCATCTACGACTACCCCCTCGGCAAGGCCATAGCGGAAGGCTTTGTGAAGGAACCTGCCGTTGTCACTCGCAAGAACTTCAATCCCGCCAGCATGGCACCGGAAGAGATCGAACGGTTGAAGCTGGAGGACGGCATTCGCCTGCACGAAAGCGTCAAGGTGAACCTGGAGACTTATGCCCGGGAGAGCGGCCGGGCGATCGTCAAGCCGTTCCTGCTCGTCATCGCCCGGGATACGACGCATGCGGGGCAGCTCCTCCAGTTGATCCAGTCCGACGGCTTCTTCGACGGGCGCTACAAGGACAAGGTCATCCAGGTGGATTCCAGCAAGACCGGCGCCGAAGAGGACGAGATGATCGACCGCCTGCTCAAGGTGGAGCGGGCCGACGAGCCAACCGAAATCGTCATTCACGTCAACATGCTGAAGGAAGGCTGGGACGTCACCAACCTCTACACCATCGTGCCGCTGCGTGCCGCCAACGCCAGGGTCCTGATCGAGCAGTCCATCGGCCGGGGATTGCGGTTGCCTTACGGCCGCCGGGCGGGCGTCACCGCCGTGGACCGATTGAACATCGTAGCTCACGACCGGTTCCAGGAGATCATCGACGAGGCGAACCGACCCGATTCCCCGATCCGCTTGCAGGCTGTGACGCTTGACTCCGAACTGCTGGGTCAGAAGATCGTCACCGTGGTGTCGCAATCCCAGCTTGCATCGCGTCTGGGATTGGCGCCGGAGCACGTCACGGGCAGCACCGTCGTTCCGAGCGTCCGTGGGGAGCTGCTCTTCCCGAGACCGGAAGAACAGAAAGTCGCCCAGATTGCCTACGAGATCATCCGCCGGCTGGAGAACCAGCCCGAGCGAGTGCCGGCCGCGAGTCATCTCGAGCAGCCGGAGATCCGGGCGGCTATTGCGCAGGAAGTTGCTGCGGCGTACCAATCCTCGCAGGTCGCGATTGACGCCGTTGTCGCCGCGCCGGATATCGCCGCAGTGGTGGCGAAGACCACCGAGTTCGTGGCGCAGCAGACGATCAGCATCCCCCGCATCCTGGTGGCGCCCACGGGCGATATCAGCTCGGGGTTCAATGCCTTCTCGTTGAAGGTGGATACGCTGAACTATCCGGCCGTCTCCGAGGAGTTGTGGGTCCAGTACCTGCGGACCGGCGGGACAGAGATCGTGGCGACGGGGCGAGGAGGGATAGAGGAAGAACGGCTGGAAGACTACATCGTCAGTGGCCTGGTGGATTTTGATGATATCTCGTACGATGCCCACGCCGATCTCCTGTACGACCTGGCGGGCCAGGCCGTCCGGCATTTTCTGACGTACCTGTCCGAAGCCGAAACACGCAAGGTGGTCCGTTGCCACCAGCGGGAGATCGCCCGATTCATCCACGCACAAATGCAGGAGCACTACTGGGAGAATGCGACCGGCTATGACGTGAAGGTCAGCAAGGGCTTCACGGAGTTGAAGCGGCGGGCGTATACTCAGGCGTCGGACGAAAGCGTTCTGGACTTCCGGCAATCTCCGCCGGACAAAAGCAACATGTCGCGGTATCTTTTCACGGGATTCCAGCGGTGTCTCTACACCGAGGAGAAGTTCCAGTCCGATCCGGAGCGGAAGCTGGCAATCATCCTGGATCGCGATGCCGTCAAGTGGTTCCGGCCGGCCAAAGGACAGTTCCAGCTCTTCTTCCGGAAGGGGACGGATCCCCAGGAGTATCAGCCTGATTTCGTCGCTGAGACGAAA
>JAPXNP010000240.1:0-4071 GCA_033811955.1 Acidobacteriota bacterium | reverse complement strand
TTCCCGCGGAAAGGTTGCCTGATCCAAGACGACCACGTTCCACCCGGAGCGACTCAAGCGGCGGGCGGCGGTTGCCCCGGCCGGCCCCCCTCCCACAACTACTGCATCAAATCGCTGCAAGCTCATACCGGTCAAGGATAAGACATTCATTGCGTGCTCCCCGGGACATTGCGGAAATTCGTGACACGCACCGATTTCGGTGCTAACTCATGGATAACCAAAGATCGCTAAGGACCTTTGGCACCGTTCTTCTTCGCGCGGAGCCCAGCCCGGGCGTCATTCCTCTGAAGCACCGACGATTGAACGCGGCTTGCCCGAGTACATGCATGTACGCAATCGGAAAGAGATTTCAGGCTTCGGCATTCTCGGAGAACTTTGAGTGTCCTCCCGACTTCCTGAGTTACCAGGCAACATGAAGGCACGAAGCCCCGTGTGCCGTACCGGCCCTTGCACAAACCCTGCGAACCTCGTATACCTCATGCCCGGGTCTTGGTTCTTTGATTGGAGCGCAAGAAGGTCGGTTGGAGTAAACCGCGATAAGGGTGAAAGTCGCCATGAAGTTTTCAGTCGCTTGTCGATGGACCTGTTTCTACCTACTACTACTCTGCTGTCTGCTCGGAGGCTCTTTTCTTACGAGTGGCTCGGCGCAAATCACGGAGCGGGAGGATTTGCGGGTCGATAACCTGCGGGACCCGGACCACTTCAGCTGGAGACCTCCGGAGGAACTTAGCCTTCCTCGGTGGGAAGAAAGAAGAAAAGATCTTCGCCATAAGCTGCTGGTGGCTACGGGACTGTGGCCGCCGCCGCCCCGGACCCCTTTGAACGCAAAGATTTTCGGCGAAACCGAGGGAGACGGGTTCCGAGTGGCCAAGGTCTATTTCGAAAGCCTCCCCGGCTTTTTGGTGACGGGAAATCTCTATCGACCCGCCGAGGGGGAGGGACCATTTCCTGCGCTTCTGAACCTCCACGGTCACTGGCGACACGGGCGCCTGGAGAACTCCGAGCAAGGCTCGGTCATCGGCCGTTGCCTTGATTTCGCGCGGCAGGGTTACGTGGTGCTCTCGGTCGATATGATCGGCTACCTGGATTCTTTTCAGTTGCCCCACGAGTCCGACAAGATTTGCATAGATCTTTCCGCCGATCGGGAGGTACCAAGTGATCCCAGGATGTTTCGCGGCGGATTCGATTTTCCGAGGGAGCGTCTCTACGGACTCTCTTTGGCGGGCCTCCAGTTGTGGAATAACCTGCGGGCGATCGATTTTCTGGCCGGTCTCCCCGAAGTCGACGCATCACGCCTGGGTGTCACCGGTGCGTCGGGCGGTGCCACCCAAACCCTCCTGGTGACGGCGGCCGACGACCGGGTGACGGTGGCGGCCCCCGTCAATATTCTCGGCTCTGAGAAACACCCGGGCTGCCAATGCGAGAATCCCCCCGGTCTGTGGATAAGCACGTCCACCCTGGAACTCGCCGCCGGCATCGCACCTCGGCCGTTAATCCTCGTGTCGGCCCGTGAGGATCCATGGACGCATTCGACGCCGACCCGGGAGTACCCGTATTTGAAGCGATATTGGGAACTATTCGGCGCCGGCGAACGACTGACAAACGTTCATGTCGACGCCGGACACAACTACAACGCGGAGTCGCGAGCGGCTGTCTACCAGTGGTTCCGTCGCTACCTGAATCCTCCCGGAGAAGTACCCGTCGATATACAAGACGTGGCGCCGGAACCACGTCACCTTGGTGACCTTCGGGTATTTCCGGATAAGCTGTTGCCTGACGAGGCGCTGCCGGCCGAGAAGATCTTGGAGAATTGGCGCGAGATGTGTGAACGTCTCTTGGCTGATCGATGGCCGAAGACTCCGACCGAGCTGAGAGATTTCCAAGAGGGTTTCCGCCGGGCCGTAGCCCACCTTTTTAACGCGCAGGCGCCTGCGCCGGAAGCAATCGAATACGCCGTCCAAGTGGAGGAAAAGCGTGGAGACTGGCTGTATCGGAGTGACCGGATCGGGCGTCGCAACCACGACGACTGGATCGAGCTGGAGAGTCTCCGCCTGCAGAACGATCCGGAAGGCGCCGTACTGTTGGTCTACCCGGAAGCCTTCGGTCCGCTTTCCGAGGAAGGGTCGCAGCGACCCATGCTTCCCTTCCTGCGCTCTCTTGCCGACCGCGGCTGGGAGATATTCCGTGTGCGTGGATTCGCTTCGGGTCAGCTGCAGCACGATCTCTGTCGCTGGGCCCGGCTCCGCCTGCCTGCGGCCTACAATCCGGACGACCGAATGTTGGGCGTGCAGGACGTACTGACGGCCTTGGCCGCCGTCCGCGCCGCCTACCCGGAAGAGCCGCTGCGCGTGATCGGTCTCGGCCGTGCCGGTCTGATTACGTGGTGGGCGTCGGCGCTGTTCCCCTCGGCAATCCACACGGTGGTGGATTTAGATCACCAAAGCATTCGATGCGACAAGGGGTTGCTCCGGAATTTTCCTCTGCCCGGCATACGACGGGTGGGTGATTTCCGAACTGCGGCTCTGCTTGTCTTTCCGGGGTCCTTGACGCTTCTGAATCCGGCTCCCGGCGAGACGTTCGACGACTATCAAGAGTTGGCGGATCACGTGGGCGCCGGACAGCGATTCCGAGTTGAACCGGCCGCCCCACTTGCGGATGTCAACTTCCAACGCTTGCTCAACTAAGATGGAGAAATCTCCGGAGGGGTCGAAGAGTAACCATTCGATCAACCAAGGCTGTCTTCAGTTCGGACGATTCTCCGATCGGACGCCGGATCCGGACACCGCCACAATGAGCGCGAGGCAAGTTTCGCAGGGTGTCCAGACGGGCTCTTCAGACAACGACATCCGGACTCCCCAACGGCTGCAACCGGAATCCGAAACGCCGCCGCAATTGCTGTTTTCGATCGTAATAGCAACGGCAGGCAACTGGAATCTTTCTCTGGAAAAGAAGAGGCGCGCTCCCGCTACGTCGCGCGCCTCCAACTGTCCCAACTGCGGGGTGCGGTATTACGGTACCAACACGGGGGAAACCGGTAGCGAAGTATACTCGCCGGGATCGCTTCCCATCTCCAGCGCGATGGCTGAGAACGACCCCTCCACCGCTTCGATCACGACGGTTCCTAAGAAGGTTTCGCCCGCCAGCTGCGGAAAGTGCTCGTCCATGAAGCGCGGTACCTGACCATTCGCCGGAATCGTCAACTCCACGGCATTCTCATCAGCCCCAAGGAATTCAGGAGGTTGGCCGTCTTCTCCCAACAATGTCAAAACGACCTGAATCGGATACGTCTCATTGTTCCGGATCGCAATAGCCGTCCGGATATCACCCTCTTGCCGGACCGGAGCGATGGCGCGAACCATCGGCGCAGACGATCCAAAACCGGCGATGCCGATACCCGGAGTATAGAAGCGAACGACCCCGCCTACCGGAACATTCGAAATCACCTCAGCCGAACCCACGGTCAACGCCCCTTGCCCGCTGGTCGCCACAGTAGTAGCACCCAGCGGCGGAATCACAAAGGGTACCTCCGAAACCGGCGGCGCCGGCGCAATCACGCCGCCTACTCCCCCCAACATGACCGGCAGCGGCATGCCTTCACCGTCATAAAAAGCTAGGACCCCTTCGGCTTCGGTGGTCGTCGAGGTATTCGTCAGAACGATGGAAGACGTGAAACCGTCGCCGTTACCAAACTGTGGAAAGTACAGAGCCACGCCGGGCCCGGGAATCTGGGCCCGCAACTCACCGTCTGGAAACGCCTGAGTGCGGACGTTGACGTAAAGATTACCGGCAAGCAAATCCGCCAGAACTCCTCCGAAGTCGTCCACATCCATCGGCGTCACCTCGGCCATGAGGGTCGTGGAAGCCCCTAAGCCGAAAACAACAGGTCCGGTGGCTCCCGGAGCTCCACGATGAACCGCGGCGGCCAGGACGCCGCCGGCGTCATGGCCGCAGGCCACCGCCAAATTGTCTTGCAGCGGCGTAAGAACCGCCGCGCAAACACCCGAATTCTCCGTGACCACGGGCGGCACTTCATTGTCTCCCGACAACCGGAAGGATACCGCACGGTCCGCC
>JAPXNP010000239.1:0-4091 GCA_033811955.1 Acidobacteriota bacterium | reverse complement strand
GACCCTTCCGTAGCGATCCGCCGCCTCCACAACCCGCCTGCCTTCCCAAACGTTATGAGAGACTGGTTTTTCCACGTACACGTGCTTGCCCGCCTGGCAGGCCCAGATCGTCATCAGGGAATGCCAGTGGTTCGGCGTAGCAATGGAAATCGCGTCGATTTCGGGATCCTCCAGCACCCGGCGCACGTCCGGTTCCAACCGGATCGTCTTACCTGTCCTCTGTTCGGCCATTTTGGCCACTTCCGGATACAGACGTTCGTCCACGTCGCAAACGGTCTTGATGCGAACTCCTGGAATGCTGCTGAAGTCCTGGAAATGGCTTCTCCCCTGGCCGTGGATGCCCACGACGGCCATCGTGATTTCATCGTTTTTCATCCCCTGTGCAGCCCCTTTGGGAGAAGCTGCAACCAACCCGGCAGCTGTCGCTCCCACTCCATGGATAAAGCTTCTTCGGTTCATCCTCTTTTCTCCTTCGCGGTTGAAACCACCGTTAAAGTAGCAACATTTTCATGCACGTCAACAATCTGGTTGCATCCCCCTATTGGCTTCCGAGGTTCCCGAGTTTCGCCCGGCTACGATTTCAACGGGTCGTGCTGACTAACAGCTTGAATCCTAAGGTCTTGCGAAGCTACGCAATTGGGACTTCGGAGCCCGAGTGAACCTCTGCATCGTGCGCTTTACGGTAAATTCCTTTTCCGGAATCTGATCTTGGCGACAGGTCCGATTGTTTCGGGTTTCTTCGAGACCTAGAATGAAGCTTCGTAAGTTCCGTAGCTTTCTGAGTGTCGGCGCCGTCATCAGGACCGGCAAACGGGGAGGAAGTTCGATGGCACACGAAATGACTCGTCGTAAATTCCTGGGCGAAGCCGCTATTTCCGGAGCAGGGTTAAGTGTTGTCCCGAGACACGTTTTAGGAGGACGCGGCTATGTTGCTCCCAATGACAAAATCACCTTGGCGTTGATCGGGTGTGGAACGCAGGGACTGCGGGAAATCTTGCCCATACTGGCTATGCCGGAGGTCGAGGTGGTCGCCGTTTGTGATCCCAACAAGAAGAGTACCGATTATGTCGATTGGTCCAAGCACGGCCTCCGGAGGCAGCTGGCGCGGGCTCTCGAAGCCCCAGACTGGGAGACGGGGCCGGGGATCCCCGGGGGCCGAGAGATCGCTCGCGAAGTTGTGGAGACCTATTACGCAAAGAAGAGGCCTTCCGGTCGGTTTAAGGGTTGCACTTCCTACGCCGACTTCAGAGAGCTGCTGGCTCAGGAAGAAGAGCTTGACGCCGTCAAGGTGATGACGCCCGATCATCTCCATGCTTACATCGCGATCGCGGCCATGGAGCAAGGCAAAAGCGTCATGATGCACAAGCCGCTGGCCAACCGGGTGATCGAAGCCCGACAAGTGGTCGAAACGGCCCGCAAAACAGGAGTGCCGACTCATTTCTCGCCCGCGAACGACGGTAAGCTGATCGGCGTCATCAAGGAATGGATCGACGATGGTGCGATCGGCACACTGCGTGAGATTCACAACTGGTCCTCGAGACCGTTCTGGCCCCATTACGCGAAGCTCCCCACCGAGACGCCTCCGCTTCCCGAGGGTTTTGACTGGGATCTTTGGCTGGGTCCGTCGCTCGAACGTCCCTATCACCCGAATTACACTCATGCGGTCTTTCGTGGCTGGTATGAGTTTGGAGGCGGGCCGATTGCAGACATGGGTCACTACAGCCTTTGGTCGGTGTTCAGGATGTTTGACCTTGACTCGCCCGTCAGCGTCGAGTCGACGCCCAGCCATTATTGCGAGGTCGTCGACGGGGTCAGCGGGGAGATCAGGAATGATTACTCCTTTCCCGTCGCCTGCACGATACGCTTCAAGTTTGCGGCCAAGGGGAACCGGCCGGGGTTGGACCTCTTCTGGTATGACGGAGGGATCAAACCAGCGACCCCCGAGGAACTGGAAGCCGACGAGGAGTTGGAACGCGAAGGGATGCTGCTTGTGGGGGACAGCGGGAAGATCCTTGCCGGGTTCCGTGGGGAGAAGCCGAGGATCATTCCGGAGTCGAAGATGCGGGCCTATTTCGCCGCCAAAGGCATCCCGGAACCTCAGCCGGAAGGGGACCGCACTCGTGAGGATGGAGACCCGAGAGAAGTCCCATGGCTCGAAGCTTTCCAGGGAGGGAAGCCGAGTTTCGGTGATTTTCGGCTGGCGGGTCCGATTTCGGACATGGTGAACCTGGGGGCGGTTTCCCTGCGCCTGGGAGGCAAACGACTGCTGTGGGATGCAAAGAGCATGAAGATCACGAACGTTCCCGAGGCGAACAAGTATCTGGTTCGCGAATGCCGGAAAGGTTGGGAGCTGAAAGTCCCATTGGGGTAGTGCCGAAGAGCTTGTGAAAAGGGGCATGAAAGAGGTCCTGTGGTCCGGATGGGGGAGTACCCGCGCGGCTGGGTGTCGAGCCCCGTTGAGGATGGGAAGGCCGGCCCCGTAGCTCGCTGATAACATACGAGAAGTCCGCAAGCTCGGCCGCTTGGAGATATAAAGTTCTTAAATAGTACGGGTGTCCCTGAGGGAAGGAGAATCATGTTGACTTTACCTGGCGCCACGAGTCCACGGGCCCGACTTCGTTGGCCCGCTCACCTGGAACTGTCCCTCGTATTGGCAGCCGTCTTTCTCGGCGGCTGCGGCCCTGACAGGACTCAGACAGGCTCTCAGGTCTCGCGCCCCAACATCCTGGTGGTCATTGCCGACGACTGGAGCCGGCCTCATGCGGGAGCCTACGGAGATCCTGCTGTACTGACCCCGGCCTTCGATCGCGTGGCCCGCGAAGGCATCCTGTTTCAGAATGCATTCGTGTCGGCTCCTTCCTGCACGCCCAGTCGAGCCGCCCTTCTGACCGGGCAATCCCATTGGCGGCTCGAGGAATCCGCCAACCTCTGGTCCACGTTGCGGGCCTCCATTCCGGTTTATCCGGATATCCTGGAGGAGGCGGGTTATTTCGTGGGCTTTACGTTGAAGGGTTGGGGGCCGGGTCGCCATGAGGTCGGTGGAAGGTCGCGCAACCCGGCCGGTAATCAGTTTCGGCACTTTGACCAGTTTCTGGAGCAGCGGCCGAACCGCCAACCCTTTTGTTTCTGGTTCGGAAGCTTCGATCCGCATCGACCTTACGACGAGGGAAGTTGGCAACCGGCGGGTCTTAACCCTGACCGAGTCGAAGTACCCCCTCATCTTCCCGACGATCCCGTAGTCCGGCACGATATCGCCGACTACTTGGCGGAGGTGGAGCGGTTTGACCGCGCCCTGGATCGGCTGTTGCGGCGTCTTGAGGAAGTCGGGGAGGCGGGCGATACGATGGTGGTGGTCACGAGCGACAACGGGATGCCGTTCCCGCGATGTAAAGCCAATTTGTACGACTGCGGGGTCCGGGTACCTCTGGCGATACGCTGGCCGGCCCGCGTATCGCCTGGTCGCCGCGTCGAACAGTTTGTCAGTCTGACGGATCTGGCTCCCACGTTTCTGGAAGCCGCCGGCTTGCCGGTGCCCGCGGTTATGACGGGGCGAAGCCTGCTTCCTATCCTGCTCGGCGAGAAAGACGCCACCGACCGGAGTTACGTGCTGACCGGCAAGGAACGCCACACGCCCTGTCAGGAAACCGGCAATCCGGGAGGCACGCCGATGCGGGCGATTCGCACCAAGGAGTTCTTATACGTCCGCAACTTCCACCCTGAGCGTTGGCCGGCGGGTACTCCCGATTACCAGAACGCCTTCATCCCCGGGGCCTGGTACGCAGATGTGGACAACGGACCGACGAAGCTTCTCATGATTGAACGGCGTGAGGCCGGCGAGCCCTGGAAACGCCTTTATGAGCTGTCTTTTGCTCACCGGCCCGCCGAAGAGCTCTATGATCTCGGAATAGATCCCGCGCAGTTGCATAACGTGGCTCAGGATCCCGAATACGCGGCGATTAGGGCCGAGTTGGCGGCCCGCCTGGAAGAAGAACTGCGGCGCACGGGGGATCCGCGGCTAAGTAACGACCCCGACCAGTTGGAGCGGTTCCCCTACTACGGCCACGGGCCGCGCTATCCCGGTTGGGAAGCCT
>JAPXNP010000238.1:0-4101 GCA_033811955.1 Acidobacteriota bacterium | reverse complement strand
GGCGCCCCCGGAATAACAGCGTCGCGGCTCCTGTACGTAGGGGCTGGTATCCGGGTCCTCCACCAGATAAAGGCTTCTGTTCTCGTCGAGACCGTAGACCGGAGTGAACCGTTCGATCTTCTCAGGAGGCAGGAAGAAGTGAGTGTCCACCATTTTAAGAGGTGCGCAGATCCGACTTTGGAAGAACTCGTCGAGAGGCAAGCCGGAAACTACCTCGACCAGGTGTCCCAAGACATCGCTCGAAAAACCGTAGATCCATTGATTCCCGGGGTGTGCGTCGAAGGGAAGGGAGGCCAGGCGGCGAACGAGGTTGCCGATGGGCTCATTCCGATTCGCGAAGAACCATCCTTGGATTCCTTCGAAAGCGTAGGCCCGGGCCGCGGGTCCGAAGCCGTAAGAAAGGCCGGAGGTGTGGGTGAGGAGGTCCCGGACGGTGATGGGCCGCCGAGCGGGAACCACCCGAAGACTTCCGTCTTCGGCGGTTTCAGCTACGGTCGTGTGCCGGAACTCCGGGATATATCTACCCACGGGGTCGCTCAGGAGAAGCTTTCCGTCCTCTTGCAGCATCATCACGGCAACGCTGGTTAGTGCTTTTGTTTGCGAGGCGATTCGGAAGACGGCGTCTTCCCGCATAGGAAGTCCCCGGTCTTTTCGGAGGTAGCCGTAGACACCCCGGTGGGCTACCTTTCCTTGTCGCAGTATTAGCGTGACCAAACCGGCGACTCGCCCCTCGTCTACGTAACGCTGCATGGCTTGGTCGAGACGCTCCAAGCGTCGAGGCGAGAGGCCGATCTCTTCCGGTTGGGCCGAGGGAAGATCCTGAGCCGACAGAACCGGGCAGAACATCGCCCACAGGAGGCAGAGGCCGAGGAATGCCGCGTGGTGGTGGAACCGCAAACTGCTTTCTTGGCTGTTCATGGTGGCAACATGGTAGTCCTCCGTGAGCGGCGGCGCCACCCTGGGCCCTTCGTCCCGAACTGGTTTTCCCTTGGGAAGAATGCGTCCAGAACCTATCCAGTGAAGCGGACTTTGAGGCACGGGCCGACTCGCGCAGCGGGCCGGTGTGAGTTTTCCATCCATCGGAAGGACTCGATTCGTACGCAAGTCGATTGTAGGTTGCCGACGGTCGCCAACCCGAAGTCTCCACCGGCTGTGTGCTGCGTATGAAGTAGGTCGGAGGTGCCCGAACCGAGGATCACGGAAGCCTGGCGATCTCGGGCGGCCGGAGCCGCGATGGGGTGTTGGAGCACGCTGAGGACTTTCGAAGGTCCGGCGGGCGCTACCCCACCGACGATCAAGCTCTTGTAACAAAGGGCCTTTCTCCCGCTGAAACAGCCGGACCTATTCATCCGTGAGACGACGAAAGAAAGCCGGGTGTGCTGATCTGCGGAAGGTGGGTTGAGAGCCCGGGCCGCATTTTGCCGGCGGTGCCTTCCCGTTCAGTGAGGGGGTCTATTTGGGGTGACGCCTTCACCGACATGTATTTGCGGCAATAGCCTGTGGTTCCCCACCGGCTATTCTCGCAACCCCGCTTGTTTTGGTAGACTTCAAACCGTGCGAAGTCGAGTTGCAAGCAAACCTTGGAGTCCGGATTCCTGGCAACGGTCGAAGATTTCCCAACTTCCGGACTACGCCGACCCCGTGGCGCTGGAGAGGGCCATTCAGGCACTGACCAAGTTCCCGCCCTTGGTGACCAGCTGGGAGGTTGAAAGTCTAAAGACGCAGCTGGCCGAAGCTTGCCAGGGGAAGCGGTTTCTTTTGCAGGGAGGCGATTGCTCGGAAAGTTTTGAGGACTGCAATTCCTCCGTTATTACCGCCAAGCTTAAGATTCTCTTGCAAATGAGCCTGGTTCTAGTGGTGGGCGGCAAGATGCCGGTCATTCGGGTGGGGCGAATCGCCGGCCAGTATGCCAAGCCGAGGTCCAGCAACTTCGAGGTGCGGGAAGGTAAGGAGTTGCCCAGTTACCGCGGCGACATGATCAACCGCTACGGCTTTACGGAGCAGGACCGGATTCCCAATCCGGAACTGATGTTGCGGGGTTACGAGCGGGCCGCACTGACGCTGAATTTTATCCGAGGACTCATGGACGGTGGATTCGCCGACCTTCATCATCCGGAGTATTGGGATTTGGATTTCGTCGCCCGTTCGCCCGAAGCGGCCGAGTATCGCCGGATCGTGGAGTCCATTTCCAACTCGGTCAACTTCTTGGAAATCATTCTCGGCGGTCGGGTGGAACAGTTTAAGCGGGTAGATTTCTTTACCAGTCATGAGGGATTGCATCTTTACTACGAACAAGCGCAGACACGGCATGTACCTCGCCGCACCGGCTGGTACGATCTTTCCACGCATTTTCCTTGGATTGGAAATCGTACGAGAGGCCTCGACAGTGCTCACGTAGAGTTCTTTCGAGGTATCGCCAACCCGATCGGCGTAAAGATCGGGCCTGAGATTTCTCCCGAGGAGCTGGTTGAATTGACTCAAATCCTGAATCCTCAGAACGAACCCGGGCGGCTGACGCTGATCCACCGCATGGGTTTGCAGGCGATCGACCGGGCTCTTCCGCCTCTCATCGAGGCCGTAATGCGTAAAAACCGCATTGTGCTGTGGTGCTGTGATCCGATGCATGGTAATACCGAAACCACTTCCTCAGGGAGAAAGACCCGGGACTTCAACAAGATCTTGGCCGAGTTGGAGAGGGCGTTCCAGATTCACCAGGAGCTGGGATCGTTCATGGGAGGTGTTCACTTCGAGCTCACCGGGGAAAATGTTACCGAGTGCATCGGTGGGGCTCGGGGACTTACCGAGGCTGATCTCCCTCGAGCTTACCGTAGCCAGGTGGATCCCCGACTCAACTATGAACAGGCCTTGGAAATGGCCATGCTCACGTCGCGGCTGATGGGGCGTTTCAATCACCGTACCATGCGAAAAGTGAGTGTGAACGCCGCGGCTGGTCTGGTCGATACACAGGCGGTTCTGCCGGACTGACTTGGGAGACGACGGCATACTGGGGAGACGGCCCTGGTGTGCCGTGTCCAAGTGCTGAAATGCCTCCGGACGCGCAAATCCGATCGTCTAGAAGCCGGCGCACGAGAACCGTATTGCCGCGTACAAGTAGGCGTGGGGAAGGTGTTTCGGCGCCGCCGGGCCGGCCACATGTCTCAAGGCCGGGAAGCCGGCTTTGCCGGTGGAAACGGAAGAATGACCCGCCACGGGGAACGAAACGCTTTCCGCCGTCCTGTTCGCCTATCGTCGTGTGCTCGGGCGCGAAATCGGCGAGCTTCGTGAAGGGTGCGCCGCATCGAATCACCTACACCTCCAAGTTGCCCGGACCGCAGCCTAAAGACAGTGCGTGAGACATCGAGAGCTAATCTTACGGGAGCCTCCGGAAAACCAGGAGGGCGGCCGGACATCCGAGTGGCCCGGGACTTGCCAGTTCACCCGACGCATGATCCGCGGATCCGCCAACCAGAACGCGTTGCCGACGGCACCTTGTTCGCTCCGTCCGCCCCAGAACCGGGCGGTACCTCTCCGTCGCCGGCGTTGAATCCACACCCGAAAAGGATCCGGCCGCTCGGCATGCATGGCGACACCCCACACGTCGGTCAAGCATCCTAGCACCGGTTCCCGCGCAGGGGTACGAATCCATCAGATTGGTGAGACGCACGAATTCCAGACGTAAGTCAGACGTCTGTTCCCTCCGGCGGATTGGTGCCGTGTCTGAGTCCAGGCCTCATTTGTAGGTCTCTGCGTACGATCCTCGCGCGGTCTTCTCTTCTATTCGAACGAACCGGCTGCGTGCTTCGTCAAAGCGAGAGTACTTGGAGCCGAGGTTCTACGCTGTTAGTCTGATCTACCGGCGATATCAAGGAGAACTTTCCCTTAAATAGGAGTGAGGAGCGTGGGCCATGAAAGTGGATCGTAGAGCGTTCTTGGGAAGTGCCGGCGCAGCGTCCCTGGCCGCCTGGGGTCGGAGTCCTCTAGGTCAGCCGCCGGAGAGGAACCGACTGAAACTGGGCCTAATCGGCTGTGGTTGGTGGGGTACCGGTTTGTTGAAAGCCGCTTATCAGGTGGGGGGCGTAGAAACGGTCGCTTTGTGCGATG
>JAPXNP010000237.1:0-4104 GCA_033811955.1 Acidobacteriota bacterium | reverse complement strand
ACTGGAAAGTGCTCTCCGCCGTTTCAAAAGGAAAGTACAACAAGAAGACATTATTCGCGAGGCGAAAAAGCACTCCTTCCACATGAAGCCCGGCGAGAAGAAGCGTCTCAAACGGGCTCTGGCCATCAAGCGGCTTCGGAAAAAGATGGCAAAGGTAGGAGTCCGGAGCTGATCGACCCGGCTTCGTCGGTCGGAGGCGCTGGTGGCTGAGACAACGCAGGAGGCTCGGCTGCTCGAAGCCGTTCATTTTTTGCAATCCTCTTTGGGTGAAGCTCCCTCTCTGGCCGTACTCTTGGGCAGCGGTTTTGCGGGTGCGGCGGAAACGGCGGAGCCGATTGCCAGGGTCCGTTTCGCCCAACTGCCCGGCTTTCCTGAACCGAGTGTAAGCGGGCATCCGGGAGTGGTGGTAGTGGGTTGCATCGGACGACGGAGCCCTCTGGTCCTTGTTGCGGGCCGCCTGCATTTGTACGAAGGTCTCAGCGTCGAGCAGGTCGTATTCCCGGTTCGTGCTTTGGCGGGTTGGGGTGTGCGCCGATTTCTCCTGGTGAGCGCTGCAGGGGTGATCGCCGAAGAGTTGACACCGGGTGAGTTCGTGCTGGTGAGCGATCACCTCAACCTGACCGGCGAGAGCCCGCTGACTGGTTCGGAAGCGGCAAGCCTCGGCCCCCGGTTTGTAGATCTTTCGGCGGCATATGACGGAGAGCTCACGCGTTTGGTTGCGGCGGCCGCCGCCGATATAGAACTGCCGCTTAAGCGGGGTGTTTACGCGGCCGTCCGTGGTCCGCAGTATGAGACTCCCGCCGAAGTCCGGATGCTGGCTCGGCTCGGAGCGGATCTCGTCGGCATGTCTTCCGTCCCCGAAATCATTGCCTTGCGGCAGCTTGACCGGGACGTGAGCCTTCTGTGCGGGGTCACGAATCGGGCGGCCGGTCCGGCCGGCTCGCCCTTGCGCCATGAAGAGGTGCTTGTCTCGGCGGAGCGGATGGTCGGCGATCTCCGGCGACTGCTCGCCGCAGTAGTGGAGCGAGTGCCGGGCTGACCGGCCTGGAAAGGATCCACCGATTCTTGCTGGGCTCGTCGGGGTAAGTGGCGGCCGCGGGCCGAAGCGTTGAAGCTGAGGAAACGTGTTGCAGCCGGTCTGTCAAATGGCCCAGCCCACTCGTTTCGAGGGGAAAGGAGTGGGTGATATGCCCTACGAAGTATAGCTCGAGAAGCGGGAGGTTCCGGTAAGAGGCTTGCTTTAGGGGGGGGTGTGCCGACCTAGGACTTTCGGAAAGTGTGGCATACTAATTGCGAACACTCCGCTAATGTTAGGAACGGGGATTGGTCTACCTGCTCTTTCCATAGGAACGGGCCCCCCGTTGGGAAGGGTGACCGAGGCTCGCCCGAGATAAATGACATTAGTCTGAGAGATTCCAGCCTGTCGCAGTCGGTTCGTTCTGTTTGCCGGCTCTGTCAGGCGTAGTGAGACGCGAGAGGAAGGGAGAAAAGAGAAGTCATGGCTAAGGATAAGGAAGTCAAGAAAGTAAAGTTCCCCGGCATTTCCCAGGCGCTGGACGGCACGGGGGCCGCTGTAGCGATGGAAACTGCCGGAAGTGAGGCCGGTGGTGTGTACCCTATAACGCCTGCCAGCAACATGGGTGAGGGGTTTGCTGCTGCCGCCGCCGCGGGCAAGCCGAACGTGTTCGGTCGGCGGCTGGTTTTCTTTGAGCCCGAGGGCGAACATGCCGCCGCGGCGGTTACCGCCGGGATGAGTATGACGGGCTTACGCTCCTCCAACTTCTCGGCCGGGCAGGGTATCGCTTATATGCACGAGTCGCTGTATGCGGCCGTGGGAAAACGACTCACGTACATTCTCAACATCGCCGCCCGGGCGATGACCAAGCATGCGCTGAACATTCACTGCGGCCATGACGACTACCACGCTGTCGACGATACCGGCTTCTTCCAGACTTTCGCCAAGAACGTGCAAGAGGTTGCGGACCTGAATCTTTGTGCTCACAAGATTGCCGAGCTGTCTTTGAATCCCGGGATCTTGGCTCAGGACGGTTTTCTTACCAGTCATGTCATCGAGACCCTGCAGCTGCCTGAGGCGGAGCTGGTGAAGGAGTTCCTTGGCAATCCCTCCGACATCATTGAGAGCCCCACACCTGCTCAGAAGTTGATGTTCGGAGAGAAGAGGCGGCGGATACCTGAGTTGCTCGATGTGGATTACCCGGCGATGCTGGGGACGGTGCAAAATCAGGATTCCTACGCCCAGGGCGTGGCCGCGCAGCGGCCGTTCTTCTTCGACCATATCGAGGAGATTGCCGATCAAGTGTTCGAGGAGTTCGCCTCCCTGACCGGGCGTCGCTACGCCCGAGCTTCCGGCTATCGCGTGGAAGGTGCGGATTACGTCGCCATCGGCCAGGGATCGATCGTGTGGAACCTGGAGGAGGTGGCCGACTACCTGTGGAAGCAGGGGGTGAAGTTGGGGGTCATCAACCTGACGATGTTTCGGCCTTTCCCCGAGGATCTTGTGGCCGCCATGCTTCGCGGCAAGAAGGGCGCCCTGGTAATGGAGCGGGTGGATCAGCCTCTGGCCAGTGATTTGCCCATGTTGCGAGAGGTGCGTGGGGCTGTTCTGAAGGCTCTGGAGAATGGGCGCGCCCGGTCAGGAGCGGCTTACCCGGGGATTTGTGCCTACGGTCTGGACGAGGCTCCGGACTTTTACTCCTGTTGCTTTGGTTTGGGAAGCCGTGACGTCCAGCCGGGTGACTTGTTGGCAGCGGTGAAGAACATGTTGCCGGAAGGCCGTAACCGGCGATTCTTCTACCTGGGTGTAGATTTCGTCCGGCCGAACGCAACCGGCAAACTGGCCGAGTACCAGGAACAGGTCAAGAAAGCTTACCCGAAGATCGAAGAGTTGGCTTTAGAACCGGAGCCCAACGTGAATTTGTTGCCGGAGGGCTCCATGGCCGTGCGCATCCATTCCGTAGGTGGATGGGGCGCGATCACGACGGGTAAGAACTTGGCTCTGACCTTGTCCGAGTTATTGGGCCTGCATGTCAAGGCGAACCCCAAATACGGTTCCGAGAAGAAAGGCCAACCCACCACGTTCTATGCGGTTATGGCACGAGCACCGATCCGGCTGAACTGCGATTTGAAGTTCGTCGACGTGGTTCTGTCGCCTGACCCGAACGTCTTCCGTCATTCCAATCCCGTGGCGGGTTTAGGCGAGAATGGAGTCTTTATCATTCAGAACGACTTGCCGGAGGAGGAGCTGTGGCGGAACCTGCCGATGTGGGCGAAACAGTATATCCGCGAGAAGAAGATTCGCTTCTTCCATCTGGATGCGTTTGCTATCGCCCGCTCGGAGGCGCCGGACCCCGAATTGCAATTCCGCATGCAAGGGGCGGCCTTCCAAGGTGCGTTCTTTGCGGCTTCGCCGTTGATGGAGCGCGAACGGTTGACGGAAGAGCAACTCTTCGAGGCGATTGCCAAGCAGCTGCAGAAGAAGTTCGGTCATCGCGGACCCGCGGTTGTGGAGGCGAACCTCCGGGTGATTACCCGAGGTTTCAAGGAAGTTAAGAAACTCGATTACAGCCGGCTGAGCGACGAGGCGGCCGTGGTGAAGTTGAAGGAAGAGGAGGAACCGGTTCTGACGCCGACTCCTCAGCCCGGAATCGGGGATCCCGTCCGGTTTTATGACCAAGTCTACGAATGGTATCAGCAGGGACAGGATCCTATCGCCGATCCCTATGCGGCTCTGAGCGCCATACCTGCGGCCACCGGGACGTTTCGGGATATGACCGGTATTCGGTTCGAGGTACCCAAGTTCCTGCCGGAGAACTGCACAGCCTGTGGACATTGTTGGACCCAGTGTCCCGATTCGGCCATTCCCGGTCTTGTTGTGGAGATCGCTGAGGTGCTGAAGGCGGCGGCCCGACACGCGGCCGACGGGAAGCCGCTGGTGCGGTTTTCGGGAATTATCGAGCCGCTGAGCCGGGAGATTCGTCAGCTGTTGAAGACGCTTCCCAATCCATCCGTCGATGGAGTGATCGACCTGGCTTACAAGAACGTATCGCGCGGTCTCGGATTGGAACCCGTGGCACAGACGGAGCT
>JAPXNP010000236.1:0-4114 GCA_033811955.1 Acidobacteriota bacterium | reverse complement strand
CGGCTGTACTCTCCCCATTTCTTTGTCGATCGCCAAGGTGGCGAGACCACCCTTCAGTTGATTTCTCAAGAAAAGGAAGTGGTTTCCGCAGTGGTCGAAGTGCACGAGGACTCGGGCGAGACGCTGGTGGAAATCCCGGTGACCCTTGAACCCGGACAAAAACGGCTTCTGTCGGGCCTTGAACTCGTGCAGGCCGCCGGCCTGCGGAGGAAGCAGGACTTCTCGGGGACGGTCACGATCCGGCTCGATCGACCTGGAGCCGTCTTGGGCGGCAGCGTCTTCAGAAACGGAACCGGCAAATCGGAGACCTACGTGCCATTCCAGCATGAAGGTTACGAAGAGACGGTCTTTTCTCAGGTGGCTCAGACTCGGTCCTCCATGTTCACGGGTTTGGCGGTGCTGAATCCCCTTGAGGAACCGATTTCCGTGGATGTCTTGGTGTTCGACGAGAGTGGGCGACAGGTGAGGGCTACGTCTTTTGTACTGGATCCGGGAAGCCGTCGAGTAGGCCTCCTCTCGGATCCGGAATTCTTCGGTCCAGATTTTGAGCAGGTGACCGGTCACCTGCGAGTTTTGTCGAGCCGGCCCGCCGTCAGCTACGCCATCTTCGGGGACCATAAGGGAGAATATCTCTCTACGATCCAAGGTCAGCCGGCCCTGCGCTGACGCCGAATAGCGTAATGCGTGCCGCGTGGACAGGCCGCCGGACCGGAGGACGGCCGTCTCAGCCGTCAACGAGACCACGAAGAACCGCCTCCCCGCAGTCGTAGGCGAGACGCCTGCGGTCCCGTGGCTGCGCGCCTCTGCCGGCATGGGGAGGTCGCCGGACCGGAGGACGGCCGTCTCGGCCGTCGCCGCAAGCGTGGGAGAACCGCCCAGCCGCAGCTGTGCCCGCGTATGGCGTCCCGCGCGTCTCACGAATTGCCTTTTCCTGAAACTTGAAACGAAAATCCCTCGGCCCGAAGACACGAACTCTTTAAGCTGTAAGGGATTCCGACAGCTTTTGGGGCCGACTTCAAGCTACACGGGAGAAGACCGTGTAAGTCTTTGTTCCGCCAAAGCCTGAAGCTCACTCAACGTATTGGCTTCGGTGGGGAAGACGGCTACCGAGGAGCGAATCAGATCCAGACGTTCCGTAGGACAAAACTGTCGGATCTCCTGCCGAAGCCGTTCCAAAACGCGGGCGGCGTCTCGCACGGTGGTGTGCTGGAGAATCACACCAACCGTGTCGTCGTTCAGAAGCCCTATATAGTCGGTTCTCCGGACGCTCTGCGCGATGGACTGGACCACGCGGTTGGTTAGGTTCTTGCCGTTAGGCGACTCGATCCGAAACAAGGAGATCCCAATGAAATAACCGTAGCGGCGTGCCTCGAGCAGCTGCCTAGTCAGGAAGAACCTAAGACTGTCACGGGAAAAGCAGTTCAAAGCGGGCGGGAAACTCGGCTGCAATAGACTTTCGGGGGCCCGCAACTCCTCTTGTGCCATCGGCCTATGTCCCTTCCTTGACTCGTTAGTAATTCCTCTTCTTGTTGCATCCAACCGCACCCTTTCCTGGGGGATTTGGTGTGTCGGACTCTTTCATGTGCAGCAGATTTCGTGCCAGAAGGCGTGGGAAGGGGGGCGACGGCAAGAACAAAGTCATTTCAATCCATTCTTCTGCGCCGAGCCATTGAGATGTTTCGCAGGTTGATCTCGTGGCATTCGGCAGCGCCTGGATTATGAGGAACAATCCCGCTGGTACAAGTATGACCGTTTCTGGGAAACCTCTTTCCCAAACGGTTTCCTTCTTAGCGCCTGGAGTCTCTGTAAGTGATTGCATAATATGTAGTTGTGAGACTATCGCTCCAAGGGAACGGGATTTGGAACATTTACTGCTGCGAAAGGAGTGGCCGTAAGGTGTTTCCAGAGCTTGACGCCGTGAGAAAGAATGCGGGTTCGCTTTAACCGCTTTAGAGGAGAGAGTCATGTGGAGAGGGGTTCCGGGGTTGACGGTGGCTTTAGTGATCAGTCTGCCGACGCTGTCGGCTGCGGGTTCGGAGATCACCCAGTCGTCTGCGACTGAGCAAACGGTGTACGTGGCGCCGAACGTCGTGCAAGTCAGGAGCCTCGACATCTTTACTACCTTCGCGCTGACCAACGCCACCTTTTACTGGTTCAATCCCCGGATCTATTTTGTGAACGAAGACGGCGAGATCGTCCGGGAAGTAGCTCCGCTGTTGAAGGGTTACGCCACCTGGCAGCGTACCAGCTTGGATTTGCTGGACGAGGATTTTCACGGCAGTGTGTGGATCGTGTCGCCCCAGCCTATTGTGGCCTCGGCTTTTCTTCACCAGTTGCAGGACGGTGACAAGCTGTTGCTGCTCGGGAATACCGAGTTGCGGCGGATGGATCCGGAAGTCGCCCGGAATGCTCTCCAACAGCTGATTGCCGCACCGAACGTGGAGTAGCTCGGTTTCGCACCGACGACCGGAGTTCGGGGGACGGCGCTCCAGGGTCTCACGGTCTTTTACCCTTGGATCTCAGTTGCGGGCGCCCGAATGGAGAGTTCGTAGGAGGTACGGTGGCATTCCTTCGTCAGTCGATCGCTCTTCTCAGGTGGCGAGACTCGGAAAGTTCGCATCTACGCAGCAATGACCCGCAGATCTTTCGCCTGGACTTCGTGTTTCGCCGCATTATTTCTGTAGGTCGTTATTGCAGAGTTGTGTGGCTGTTGAGTGCATCGCTTCTGGGCCCGGCGGCGACTTCGGCGGGTGCGGAGACGGTACAGTATCTAAGTTACCTCGGAGGAGCGCAGGCTGATTCTCTGGCGGGGGTAGCCGTCGGACCCGACGGAGATCTCTACGTGGCGGGAACCACCAGCTCCGACAATCTCCCGGCGGCGGGACGATACCAAACGGCACGCAAAGGCGGGCAAGACGCTTTCGTGGTTCGCCTGCGGGGGGCGGATCGGAGCTTGGTCTGGGTGAGCTACCTAGGCGGTTCGCGAGATGACACCGTCGCCGACGTGGCTGTAGACAGCAACGGAAACGTGGTGGTCGCCGGCGTCACCTGGTCCGACGATTTTCCTGTTTCGACGGACGCGTTCCAGTCTAGCCTCGAAGGGCGGACCGACGGCTTTGTGGCCGGGCTTAGCGCGGACGGAAAGACGCTGCAATTTTCCACCTACCTGGGCGGCTCGGCCGACGACGAAGCGTCATGTTTGATTCTGGATGCCGACGGCAAGCCCGTCGTCGCAGGTATTACCCGTTCGGGAGATCTTCGCGTGCGGGCGGCGGTTCAGAAAACATTGGGTGGCGCCCGTGACGTGTTTCTGGCTCGCCTTTCCACCGACGGCCGCAGTGTCGATTACCTTACCTACATGGGAGGCAACCGTGACGATCAGCCGTTCGACCTGGCGTTGAACGAACAGGGTCATTTGCTGGTCACCGGATCCACCGCTTCCGACGAGAATTTTCCGCTGGTGAACCCGCTGCAGGAGAGCCGCTCGGGTTCTTCCGACGCCTTTGTCTTGGAACTGGATCCTTCCGGCGATAGCGTCCTTTTCTCCAGCTACCTGGGAGGACGAGGCGGCGAGACCGGTTATTGCGTCGTGCCGACGCCTTCGGGGGAGCTGTTGATCGGAGGAGAGACTTCAAGCAGTGACCTGGGGCTTGTCGATCCGATCCAGAGCGCCTATGTGGGAAGCGGTGACGCCTTCGTTATACGCATTGCCGCAGATTATTCCGCCGTTGATTTCGCCACCTATCTGGGCGGCGCGGGGAATGACTCGTTGCGTGACTGCCGGCTGGATGAGTTCGGACGCCTCAACGCCGTAGGAGTAACCGTTTCGCCCGATTTCCCCCTAGTCGGCACTGCCCGGTCAGAGCTGTCGGGCCCAGCCGATCTGTTTTTCGTGGTTGTGGATCCTCGGCGCGCCACACTGGACTTTTCGAGTTTGTTGGGCGGTTCCGGCACTGAAATTCCCGGCGGCATGACGACCGCCGCCGGAACCCTGATAGCGGCCGGCGTCACCACTTCCACCGATCTCCCAGCCTTCGGCGGCCCTCGCGAGCAGCTGCGCTTTCCCGGAGGCGGCATGTACCAATCCATCAACGAAGGCGCCCAGTGGAGCCAG
>JAPXNP010000235.1:0-4121 GCA_033811955.1 Acidobacteriota bacterium | reverse complement strand
AAGTACGGGCGGTCAGCCTTTGTAGAAATTCCTTCTTGTTCAGCCAGCGTCAAACCAGCTCCCGGCACGTGCAGCAAAGCGTCCTTCTCGTCGGAGCCAAGGGCCAACCGATACTCTCCACTTAGGCTGCGGTCGACAAACTCGATTACGATATCGTCTCCCAGCCCGGGGATGTTACGGTAACGCCACACTTCGAAGGGATAGGTTGCAGTTAAACCCCCGCCCTCGCTGAAAGGACGCTCGTAGGCTCCCCCCGAAGCGTGCGACTCGATTTGGTCGGGAGGACCGTGCAAGATGTAGATGCGGCCGCGGTCCGTCTTCCAGCCCGGGTAGCCGCTGGTGAAGCGCTCGTTGGCGTACGCGATACGCCGATAGTGCTCTTCCTTAAACTCGTTGATGGGCGTTGTAGGATCAGGGTCCCGGCGGAACCAGAACTGTTCGATGAACCGCTCCTTCTCCTCCGGCGTGCTCAGAAGCTCAAAGACCGCCCGCTCCTCTTCGGAGATGATGTAGACGACGTCTTCCTTGAGCCACTTGGAGAAGTAGTCCTCGGCTTCCTCCTCGTATCGCGGTTGACGCTGCTGCGCGGACGCTACGGCTGTGAGGAGCAGTAGACAAGCACCGAGCGCATAAAGCGAACCTCGCATCCTGAGTTCAGTCGAGTCCGCCATGCTTTCCAATTATATGTTAGGAGCGGCGTACTACCCAAGACCGGGCGCTGCGGCGGCCGGCGGCAATGGTGCGGTCGGCCCTGCCGGCCGGGTAGAAGCCAAGACCGCTGCGGCAGCACCAACGCGCAAGTGGCTTTCTTCGGAAACCCAAACCCGGTTTCAAGATATTGCTTACAAAGGGCATTGCAGTCGATATCCCGTTCCCGGCACCTCTTCCGTACCGACGCCTTCGGCGGGCGCTCGGTTTAAGAGACCGCCTTCCATCTGAACGGAATCGTAGATTTCCTCCTGGAAAAGCAGTACTGTTTGCTTGGCAAACGGGTCGGCCGTCGGGGGAGGGGTTGCCGGACGAAGGAGGACGTAATGGGGGTCTTTGACCGGAAAACAATCTTAGTTTGTCTCGCACTGGCGATCCTTGCCGGCGTCCCCCTGTGGGGACAGGCGGATCGGGCCACCATCAGCGGGACGGTTACCGATCCGACGGGTGGTGTGTTGCCCGGTGTGGAGGTGGTAGCCACCAATCTAGCGACCGGGGTCCAAACGCGGACCATCACCAATGAGGTGGGTAATTACTCGTTGGTGAACATCCCCATCGGTACGTACGCTATTTCATTTTCTCTCCCGGGCTTTAAGACGTACGAGCGCACCGACTTCACGGTAACCACCGCCCAAAGGGCACGCTTGGACGTTACCCTCGAAGTGGGTGAGCTTACCGAGACGGTCACCGTCTCGGCCAATTCCCAGCTCATCGACACCGACAGTCCCTTG
The DNA here is from genome assembly GCA_033811955.1 of Acidobacteriota bacterium. GTDB lineage: Bacteria > Acidobacteriota > UBA6911 > RPQK01 > JAPXNP01 > JAPXNP01. The sequence goes on along the minus strand of JAPXNP010000235.1, from coordinate 2,682 downwards.
ATCGCCACGATGATGCTGTCCGAGGTGATCACCGATCTTCCCCTCTCTTTCGAGGGAGGGCGGTCGGTGGAGAATTTCGCCTATGCGATTACCCCGGGCGTGGAAGGCAACAACTGGACTTCCTTCCTGGTCGGAGGTCAGGCGTTCAGCAAGGAAGTGCTCATCGACGGTGTCTCTGCGACGGCCCATATTCAGGGCCATGTCGGAGAAAGCAGCCCCCCCATGGAGGCGGTCCAGGAGTTCAAGGTACAGACCAGCGGGATGTCGGCCGAGTACGGCCGGACCAGCGGCGGAGTCTTCCAGTTCGCCTTGAAATCGGGAACCAACAAGTTCTCGGGCAGCGCCTTTTACTACGGCCGGAACGAGGCTCTGAACGCCAACACATGGATGAACAACTGGAACCTCGCTCAAGACCCGGACAACCCTCGATACGAAAGAGCCCGTGACCGGCAGAGCCTGTTCGGCGGCAGCGCCGGCGGACCCGTCGTGATTCCCGGAATCTACAACGGGAGAGACCGCACTTTTATTTTCGGTGCTTTTGAACAATATGAGCGTGAGAGCTACCAATTAGGCCCCATGAACCAGACGGTGCCGATTCCGCCCTTCCTCGATGGCGATTTCAGCGCTCTGCTTACGAACGAAAAAGTGGGCACGGACGCTCTCGGCCGGGACGTCTTTGCAGGGCAGATCTACGATCCGGCGACGCTCCATCAGGTAGGCGGAGCCTGGGTGGCGGATCCCTTTGCGGGGAACGTGATCCCTTCGGACCGCATCAGCCCGATCTCGGCCCGAATCGCCGATATTTTCCGCCAACACTATAAGCCGATGGTTCCCGGGCGCTTGACGAACAACTCCGCACTGACCGAAACCAACAATCCCTGGTTTCACCAGACACAGCTGACCGTCAAAGTGGATCACGCCTTTACCGACAACCACAAATTGAGCGGTTCCTTTATCTGGACCCAGCGGCCAAGAGTCCTTGCCGACCAAGGCGGGATCTGGGACCCGGAGGATCCCAACGGTTGGGGCGGGCCTCTTTCAAAAGCCAGAAAGCAGGAAGTCAAGAGTCGACGGGTCGTGGTAAGTGACAACTGGACGCTTCGCCCCACCCTGATCAATACGCTCTCGCTGGCGTTCAACCGGTACATCAACCCCAGTGTCGCCACCGCGGATTTGGCGGGCGGCGACTGGGTCCGGGAGCTGGGTCTCGGCCAAGCCAAGTACGGTAATTTTCCGGAAATTTCGTTCGGATCGGCGGTCAACGGCGTCGACATCACCGACATCGGTTACAACGCCAACGGTCGTTACGTTGCCAATACGTACATCCTCAGCGACAGCGTGGACTGGATCAAGGGACGCCACAACCTCAAGTTCGGCGGTGAAGTTTGGTGGCAGCAGCACAACGCCCCCGACGACAACGACATGCTCAGTTTCAGCTTCGCGAACTGGACCACAGGGCAACCCAAGGCTTCGTACCAAAATCGCGTCGGCTTCGGCTTTGCCAGCTTCTTGTTGGGAGAGGTGGACTCGGCTTCGAAAAACGTACCCTTGTCCCTGTACGGCCGTCGCGGTTATGTGGCTATGTACCTGAACGACGACTTCAAAGTCACCTCAAGGCTGACCCTTAACTTGGGCATCCGATGGGAACAAGCTCGGCCTCTGACCGAGGTCAACGGCAACTGGGCCAACTTCACACCCAAAGTACTCAACACCAATCCCAACGGCTACTGGCCGATCGACCCTGGAGTACCAGGCGCACTCGAGTTTGCTACCGGGCCGGACACCACGTTTGAAGGAGACCAGGAGTGGTTGCAGTTCAGTCCTCGCCTCGGGTTCGCCTATCGCATCACCGACAAGGTCGTACTCCGCGGCGGTTACGGAATCTTCTATTCGCCTTTGGGGACTCAGTACTGGGGAGGAATTCCCTACGGCCGTTTCGCTGCGCCGGATATAGCCGGAATCGACGTCATACCCACAAAGGGCCAGACTGTGCCGAATTTTAACTGGGACGCAGGAGGTTACCCGGGCAACTTCCAACCCGGCAACAGGGATCCAAACTTCTTAACTTGGGGCATGGTCGCTTTCGACGAGAACACGCTGGACCTGGGTTACACGCATCAGTACAACGTCAGCGTGCAGTATGAATTGACGCCCGACACCATGATCGAGGCGGCTTACATCGGCAACAACGGAAACCGCTTGCACAGCGGGTTCTTACGCAGAAACCAGGCTGAGCGGGACGTTTTTGAAGCCATCCCTGATCCCGGCGCCTGGGTTTGGGACGCCGGAAGCGCCGAAGCAGCCGGAGTACCCTACCCGTTCCCCGGATTTTCGGGCTATGCGGGCATGGCCGTGCTGCCCTATCCACACGTAGCCCATTGCGGCTGGGGGTGGTGTCCGTGGAGCCCCTTGATTTATGTGTCCTCACCGCTGGGGGATTCCAGTTATAACGCGTTGCAGATTGACCTGACTCGGCGGATGGCTAGCGGAATCGCCGCCAATGTTTCCTACACCTTCTCCAAAACCAAGGGGAACACCGAATCCCTGTTCGATGAAAGCTGGGATTATACGGGTGGCATCCAGGACGTCTACAACCTCGATGCTGAGGCGGATACCGTCGTTTCGTACGATCGAACCCACGTTCTCAAAGGATTAGTCCAGTGGCAGTTGCCCTTCGGGAGA
>JAPXNP010000234.1:3817-4127 GCA_033811955.1 Acidobacteriota bacterium | reverse complement strand
GAATTTGGTAAAGAACTACACCCTCCAGGATTCCCTCTACCGGATTCGCGCTACCGTAGGCGTAGCCTACTCTTCAGACATGCGGGTGGTCCGTCGGGTACTGCAACAAGCCGCCGAAGGTCTCCCTTGGCGCGTCGCGGACCGAACGCCGCGCGTTTTACTCCACGCGTTCGGCGCTTCGTCCGTGGATTGGGAAGTCTCGGTCTGGATCGACGACCCATGGATCTCCCGAAGGCGACTCTCCGAGTTGAACGAGGTCCTCTGGTGGGCTTTGAAAGACGCGGACATCACGATCGCTTTTCCGCAACTG
>JAPXNP010000234.1:0-3800 GCA_033811955.1 Acidobacteriota bacterium | reverse complement strand
CACTCGATCGGAGGCAGACCGAGTCGCCGGCGGCACTCGTCTAGAATCCGTTGGGTTGCGGAAGCGCCGACACGGGTCACTCCCAAGGCTCTGACTTCCAGGAGCTTGTCGAGATCCCGCACCCCGCCGGCCGCCTTGACCTGAACGTGCGCGGGTGAGTGCCGCCGCATGAGTCGCAAATCCTCCAAGGTTGCGCCTCCGGTACCGTAGCCGGTCGACGTTTTCACCCAGTCGACCCCCACCTCCCCGCAGATTTCACACAACTGCACCTTATGTTCGTCTTGCAGATAACAGTTCTCGAAAATGATCTTGATCTTGCCGCCGCGGTCGTGGGCCAAGGACGTAAGAGCTCTGATCTCTTCTCGCACGTAATCCCAGCCCTCACTGAGCACCTGGCTGATGTTCACCACCGCGTCCAGCTCCTCCGCTCCCATATCCAAAGCCTGCCGTGCCTCGGCGAGCTTGACGGCGGTGGTATGTCCGCCGTGTGGGAACCCCACCGTCGTAGTCGCCTTCACCGAACTCCCGGCCAGCAACTCTACGCACCGCCGCAAGTAATAGGGCACGATACAGACACTGGCCACGTCATACCGCCGTGCCAGCCGGCAACCGGCTTCCAAAGCTTCCGCCGGAAGTGTGGGGTTCAACAACGAATGATCAATCATCTTCGCAATATCGAGGTAACCGAATGCTTGCCGTGTAGCTTCCATTGCTGCGCTCAGCTCCTTTCAGATCAGCCTTCACCCGGAAAATGAAACTCTCCCCGTCGCCTCACAACCGCCAGGGCGACACCTCCCAAGGTTCCCGCATGCTCCGTCAAACGGGGAAGCTCGATGCGAACTCCTTCGGGAGGAAACATGCGCACCCGCCGCCGCACTACTTCCCTGATCCGGTTCAGCAAGAGCTCCCCCATCTTCGCAACCCCTCCACCGAACAACACCATATCGGGATGGAGAGCGGTTACGAGGTTCGCCGCCCCAATCCCCAGGAACTCCGCGGCTCGGTGGATCTCATCCCGCACCGTCTCCTCCCCGTCCGTTGCCGCACAAGCCATGAGTTCCGGGGTCACCTGGTTCAGGTCTCCACCCGCCAACTCCTGAAGCCGAGGGGCCAGACCGTTCCTAATCAGTCTGACTCCGGCGGCGGCGAGCGCCGGACCGCTGGCCACCGCCTCCAGGCAGCCCCGGTTTCCGCATCCACAGAGCGGGCCGTCCGGTTGGACGGTTTGGTGTCCGATTTCCCCGGCGGCCCCAAACGGCCCAAGGCGCAACCGTCGATCAATGACGATCCCACCGCCGATGCCGGTCCCGATGGTGAAAAGAACGAAACTGTCCACCTCCCGTCCATAGCCGAACAACAACTCACCCAACGCAGCCGTACGGACGTCGTTGAGAATGTCCACCCGGCATCCGAGGCGGTCTTCGAGAATCCGGCGAACCGCGACGTTCCGCCACTGGGTCGGAAAATTGGGCAGGAATAGGGAGACGCCGCGGACCAGATCCAGTAAGCCCGGGACGCCCATTCCCAACCCCACCGGCCGCATCCCCAAGGTTCCGATCAGATCTTCGGCCAGGTCGGCAACCCTATCCAAAACGCCTGTCGGCCCAAGGTGAGAGGCCGTCTCCCGAGCGCCGGAGGCAAGGATCTCACCGTCGGCGGTGGCCAGCACCGCCTTGATGTTGGTTCCCCCCAAATCGACGCCCGCAAAAACCTCCGTCACCTTTCCAAGCCCTTACGCTCCGGAACGTACTGTCGCAAGAAGTTGAGACTTTGCCGCAACGACGCCTTCCGGTCGGCCAGGGATCCCTCGTAAGCTCGATCTTCCACCTCCACACAAACCGGACCACGGTAGCCCGTCTCCGTCAACACGGAGAAGAACTTACCCCAGTCCACTTCTCCGAGCCCCGGCAGTTTCGGCGTGTGGTACTCCAAGGGAGTTGCGAGAATTCCCACCTCGTCAAGCCGGTGCTGATCCAGACGCACGTCCTTGGCATGAACGTGGAAAATCTTGGTGGCAAACTCCCGAAGGGCCTTTAGGTAATCGATCCGCAGCCAGACCAGGTGCGAAGGGTCGAAGTTCAGGCCGAAATGATCACTCGGTATGTCCTCAAACATTCTCCTCCAGATCCGAGGGGAAAAAGCCAAGTTCTTCCCACCGGGCCACTCGTCGCCGGTGAAGAACATCGGGCAGTTCTCTATGCCCACTCGGACCCCTTGGTCTTCGGCAAAGTCGATCAAAGGTTTCCAAGTCTCCAGAACGCGAGGCCAGTTCTCGTCGATCGACCGGGTCCAGTCACGCCCGATAAAGGTGTTAACCAGGTTTATGCCCAGCCTCCTCGAAGCCACGATCACTTTTCGGATATGCTCGATCGCCGTGCGGGACTCTTCGCCGTTGGGAGACAACGGATTCGGGTAATACCCCAAGCCGCTGATCTCCACGCCTGTTTTCTCCACCAATCCCTGGATGCGCTCGACTTCCCGTTCATCCAACCGGGCGACATCGATGTGGGTCACCCCGGCATAACGCCGTTCGGCCTTGCCTTTGGGCCAACACATCACTTCCACCGTCTCGAACCCCTCCTGAGCGGCAAATCCCAGGACCTCGTCGAGTGAAAGATCCGGCACAATGGCAGTCACAAAGCCCAGTTTCATGCTGCACCTCCTTCTAGGCGCTCCCAACTCCGGGAGCGATGGCTCCGCAAGATTGCCTCACACAGCACCACCTCTCGGTGGCCGTCGAGAAACGAGGGGAAATCGGGCGTGTCCCGGTCACCGTGGACAATATGGTGGTAAAAGGCTCGAAAGCACTGCTTGAACGTATCCGGAAAACCCTCGTTGTGGCCCCCCGGGTAGTCGGTGTAGCGCCGAGCCGTTCCTTGCAGGAGAGCGGGGTCGCGGGTCAGCAGGCGGTTCGCATGGTCGCGACAACCGATCCACAACTGATTCGGCGTCTCGCTGTCCCAACCGACGGCCAAGCGTGTCCCCGAGATTTCATAACGCAGGCAATTCTTGCGACCCGCCGTTACCTGAGACACATGGAAGACGCCCCGCGCTCCACCACGGAACCTGAGGAGAACCGCTCCGTAGTCCTCCGTCGTCACCTCCACCGGTTCCGCCTCCTTCGACTCCCCCTCCAATTTCCCGGTGAAGGTCTTCACTTCCCCCAGCGGTCGGTACCTGACCGGATGAACCGTCTTGAGATCCGCCAAAACTTCCTCAATCTCCAGACCGGTCATCGAGCAAACCAGGTCCATCCAATGAGTTCCGATATCGGCGAGGGCGCGAAGCTCGCCCCCTTGGTCCGCCAGAACCCGCCAGTTGTAATCCGTCGGGTACAGCAGCCAATCTTGCACATAACTCCCGGTGACCAAAGCTACGTCGCCCAACTCTCGTTCGCGAATCATCTCCCGCACCTGCAAGTTCAGCGGGTAAAAGCGGAGGTTGTAACAGACACCGCAGGCCACACCCGATCGTTCGGCCTGTCGAACCAATTCGCCTGTTTCCCGGGAGTTCATTCCCAGCGGCTTCTCGCACATAACATGCTTCCCCGCTTCTAGCGCCGCTTTGGCCATGGGGTAGTGCAGAAAGTTCGGAACCGCCAAATGAACACTGCTGACTTCCGGATCCGACAACAACTCGTCGTAATCCCGGTAGGCCCTGGGAAGATTCAGCCGATGCGCCGCCTCCCGCGACTCTTTCTCATCACAGCCCAAAATCCCCGTGACACGCAGACCCAATCGTCGCAGTGCCTCCACGTGTACGGGACCAATGAATCCCGCCCCCACCACGGCCGCTCCAAC
>JAPXNP010000233.1:0-4131 GCA_033811955.1 Acidobacteriota bacterium | reverse complement strand
GCTCGGCACAGGCAAGAATCCCTTGCCGACTTCGAGTCTCCTCGAGGACCAACGCGAGAGTTTTGAAAAGAGCCTCTTCACCGGATTCCTGCAAAAAGATCTCGGCTACCCGGTTACGAAGAGCCAGGTGCCGTTCCGACTGCCGTAGAGCCTCCTCGATTTCCACCCGGTCGGTCACGTCAACCAGTGCAACCAGCTTTCGGGACGGCTTGCCGGCCTTGTCCTCCCGCACAGTTGCGTGAGCCCGCACCCACAACGTGCCTCCGTCGGGTCGGAGAAGGCGAAAGATCGGGGATTCCGTAGGCGTGCCAACGGCTTCCCGGAACAGAGAGGAGAAGGCGATGTCCCAGTCTTGCGGATGTACCAAGTTTTGGAAATCCGTCAAAAGCATTCGATCCGGAATCCCTTCGCTAGGGTCCAGAAGGCGGATCAACTGCGCGGAGAGCCGGATGGCGCCGTCCTTAAAGTCCCACTCGAGAAAACCGAGGCGGGCGATTTCCTGAGCCGTGGTTAGGCGCTCGTAGGCAGCACGTAACGCTTCTTGGGCTTCACTGTGCCGTTGCTCCGCTTCCAGGATGAGACCCAGCAGCATCGTCGCCGCCGGGAAAACGGCAAGAATCGGCAACCAAATGCTTCCCAGCACTTCGAAAGCGTAGGGCCAGGGCAGCAAAAGCTGAGCAATCAGCATGAGAACTTGAGAGACCACACCCAATACGTACAGGTGGAGAGGCACCAAAGCAGGCGACGGGGTTCGGTACCGGCGGCGGAAGATGATTCCCAACGCGGTGGTCAAACCGATCGTTGCGAGGCCCGCCCACAGGCCGGGGCCGCCGAGAAGTAAGCGGTAACCGCCGCTTAGGGCCGCCGCCAAAACCGCGGGCCACGTCCCCCCAAACAGACCGGCCAACGGCAGAATTACGGAACGGCCGTCATAGAAGACTCCCGGAGCCCACTCGAGGGAGACAGTCATTCCGATGACAGCCGTTCCCCCGAATAGTGCGCCCTTTAGGAAGGATCGCGAAAAGGAAGAAAGCGTCCGCCACCGCTCGATCAGTCCGTAGGTCGATGACAATGCAACGAGGAGAGCCGCGTTCAGGATTAGTTCCCTGTACATCTCGTGACCCTGTCACCGAAGTTGGGGACACCGCACAACAGCGCTCACCCAACCCCGTTCTCGGCCAGGGCCTCCTCCCCCGGTCTCAGCCGTCTCCCAGCCTTAGGCACCGCGCCCGATCAGCGTCAAGCAGCCAAGCGAGAACCACCCAAACCATCTTATCGGCTCAGGACAGCGAATCATTATCCCGCACTTCCCCCGGGATTCTTGGGCGATTCAGCGCAGCATCGGACGTCTTGGCGGAGAGCCGAAGGATGCACAGCGAACAACAATGCAAGTCTTCGTCCGCGCGTCACTCGGTTCCCACGGCATAGCCGACCGTCTGAGCGGAAATGACATATTGGCTCGGTCCCAGTCTCAACGCTTCGGCCAATTGTTCGCGGGGAATCGACATCCTCGTCACCGCTCCGAGACCTTTCGAAGCACAGTAGAGATACACATTCTGAGCTATATGGCCTGCCTCAACCCCCATGGTTATCAACGTCTCCGTTTCCGGTGAACCGCCACCGTTCAGTCGGTTCAGGTCGGCGACATAGACTAAATTCAGAGGGGCGGTAGCCGGAAAGTCCTGCGTTCCGGTCAAACTTCTTAGGTCGCCCGCCACCACGGGGATCAGCCGATGGTCGTCGGGATCGTACCGGTAGGTCCCCTCCTGCAAGACTACATAGGTCTCGACCGCCTTGCGGTTGCGTGCCGAAGGAGCGGTTCGTTTGCCGTCCGGCCGATTCACGCCGTCGGCCGCCCACAGAAGCTCGGAAAGAACGGGCAAAGGTAAAGCCTCCCGGGAAAACTCGCGGGTTGAATGCCTTCGGGCCAGCGCCTCCATCAAGGGAAGACCCCCGACGCGTTCCACCGGTGTGAGAATGATGGTTGACAATTCTTCCACCTCCCTTTCCTGCTCGGTCTCCAGCTTTGTAAACGGAAAGACAAATTGCACTCCGACAACGAGAAATCCCAGGGCCGGCAGTAGGCTGACAGTTGTATTTCTCACTGGGTTCTTCTCCTCCTTTCCAAACGCTGCTCCGCATCATCGTACCGCTGAAGCACCCGACATCGAAACCGAATCGTCGCCAGGTGAAGCGATTTCTTTTCCGCGTCGCGGAGATAAACATTTACACGATTCCCAAAGATTCGAGAAGAATCAGACACGGTCGCGACATAACCGTGCGTGCGGCCTCGACTCGTTCATGTCCCTCAAGATCACCCGGAACACCGCTTGTCGGCCCGTCCGGCTTCCGTGAAAAGGCAAAAGAATTTCATGGAACTCAGGCACCCCGGACGGAGCCGGATTCAGCCGCGTCCAAAAGCGAGGGATCTCCCCACCAGCTCTGTCGATCTCCTCTCCGCAAAGTTACCGCGGAAGAACGTGCTTCCGCCGGACACAATAGGTGGAAGAAGACGAAAACCGGAACTTCAAACACTTCGAAAGGTGTTTCGGAAAGTTCCAGCCGGCCGTGACGACACCATGCGTCGAAGATTTCCAGGAAACGTTTCGCTCTCAAGTAGGCTTGTACCACGGCACGACGTTGAGCCTCCGTCCTCCCGGCTATCGGGTAGCGTGTCAGCAAGTGTGCCTGTGCCGGATTTCGATCCACTTCCCGCCTGACCTCAGGAACATCCGTCCAGTCCCGAAGACAGCCCCCGGGACCGTACAGCTCCGGTTCCGTCAGCTTCCAGGCCCCAACCAGCCCCTCAAATCGTGCTTGCGACGAAGTCTGCCGAATCCGTTCCAGGCCGTCGGTGCTGAATGTCGTAATCCAAACCATCCGGCTTTCGGCCGCGTTTTCCGGACCCCATAGTTCAAACTCTCCCAGTGCACCGGTATGTAGGACGACTCGCAGTCTTTGGCGGAGCTCCCGCCGACTCCAGCGGCCCTCCATGCCCCAGTACCACGTGAGGGAGCCCAACCGGTCCATTTCCGGCCCTGCAAGGAGCCGCTGAAACTGCAAACGATCACTCCAGTAGCGAATCTCTTCCAGCCGCTCCTCCTCGCTCAGCACCAAGTTGCCTAACGGGTCGACAGCTACCTTCCGCTCCTTCGATCGGCGACGGACCTTCTCCCGGCGGCGCTGGTTGAGAAGTTGCACCTGGATCACCGAACGTCTTTCTTCCACTTCCTCCAGGCTGTACTCCCAGCGAAACCCAGGTCCGGGGGAGGGTCGACGACCTTCCAGCAGGGCGGAATACGCAAGAAGAACGTTCTCGGGTGAAAACGGCTTCCACACCCCCCGCCAGAGAATCTTTTCGCTATGCAGCCGCGAGGCGTGTGCCGAGACCGCAAGTTCGAGGCGTCTGGTAAGAGCTTTTTGCAAACCGTCCCGGATCGGTCGCAAAGCCGGATCCAGAAGTTTGACCGGGGACTTGATCGACGCTCTTTGCCGGAATCCAACCGACAAAGTGAAGGCTGAACCCGTCTCACGGCCGAGATTTCTCCGGATCGACAGCTGAAATTCCGGATCTCGGCGGGCCGCGTCGATTTGAAAGACGCCGTCTTGATCCAAGGAAGCCTCAAATTCCCGACTCGCCAGACCGGTCAGCGACTGCCTCCACTGGAGCAAATCCCCACCCACAGAACCGAGACCCCAATCCGCATCGACCTCCCAGTCCGTCGTCCACCGCCGACGCCACCCTCCGGACCATCGAAAACGCGCTACGCAACGATCCCGCATCTCCCCCACCGACCCAGGGTCCAGCAGGTTGACGAATTCTTTCCAGGATGCTTCCAGTACCGCCTTTAACAGCTCCTGCTGGGGATACTCCATGACCCAATCCCAGGAAAGTCGGATCCTCGGCATCGTTCGGATCGACCAAAGCGCTTCCGACGCCGTCAGCTCCGCTGCAAGTTGCCCGTCAACCCGCCAATGGAGAGCACACATGCCCTTGCGGACTTTGTAAGACCCGAGATAGCGTTTTTCCGCCGGCAGCAAGCGCACTTGCAGAAGCAGCTTCGGACTCAGACGCCAACGCGCGCCGCCCGGAAGGCGAAGGGTGGTGGCTTGTGCCACCTGCCAGCACCC
>JAPXNP010000232.1:0-4135 GCA_033811955.1 Acidobacteriota bacterium | reverse complement strand
TGTCCTCTTCGCAGGTTGACCGAACAAAACTGACAGCCACGGCCGCAACCCCGCGTGATTTCCACCACCCCGTACGTAGCCCGGTGCTTCAGGACAGGAATACTCTCCAGCGACGGGCTCTCACAGAAAACTCGGCGAGGCAAGGTTTCGCCCCGCACGGCCCGATCGAAGAGGTCCACGACGTGCTCTTCCGCCTCACCCTCGACGAGACAGTCAATACCCCATGGATCCTGCATTCCCTTGTGAGCGATTTGCCAAGCTCCGGGACCTCCGACAATCAGCTTCAAATGGTGGCGGTGGCGGGACAGAATGGGATGCTCCATCAGAAAACGGAATTGAGCGGCATTGATAGGTTCAAGGTCCGCTCCGTACAGCTTGGCGTAAACATCCGTGGCGAAGGTAATGCCCAGAGGATTGTGGGCATGCACTCCGACCACCTTCGTCTCTGGACCAACGAACCGGTGCAGTTGCTCGGGATAGCAAACCGCTATCCACTCCTCGGGGAACGCCTGGCAAAGTAGGCTTTCCACCACCCGCAAGCCGTTGGGAACGTACAGGGCTTGCCCGTCCGGGCGGACTTCGGTCTCAAGAGACCAATCGGATCCGATCAGTCGTGCATAACGGTGCGGGATTGTCGCCAGCAGCATTTGCCGCCAAGCGCTCTTCAGGTACTCGGTGGATTCGGAACGGGTAGCAGCCAGCACGATAGGACGGCCTTGTTCCAGCATCCAGATTCCTCCTTTCCCGGCGGCAAGTTCAGCGAAAGGTGAAGACGAAGGCTTACAGAATCTGTGATCATGCAGAAGCGACTCTACTCATTTTACCCACGTAACGGTTCGTGGCTATGCTGGGAGGAGGGCCGCTGTCAGTGGTTCTCGTCTTCCGTCTCAGGGTTCCTGCGATCGAAATTTCATGTTTCTCCGGCAAAGTTCAGGTTGCCGCCGGTAGCTTGAAAGGAAGATCGCGCGGTCCCGCCTCTGCGGGTCGACGTCTTGGTAATCCTCCGGACTGTTCGCCCTACGGTGGGGTCGCACCCTACCTTAGGCTTCTTTCGTGCTCTGCATTTTGCCTTCGTGCTTTGGCTGAAGCATCTTGGAGATCTCCGAGAGCCCGGGCACGCAAGCTGCACGCTCCGTGTTAACAAAGGATACACCTCAGGCGTCGTATAACTGAATCATGCAACGAAGCGCCCGAAAATTCGAGGAGATCTACCATGATTGCTTTCCGGATCTTTACCGCTTCGTACTCGTCAACAGTCGGAACTATGCCGACTGCGAAGAGATTGTCCAGGAGGCCTTCTTTCGCCTTTACTTGAATATCAACCGAGTCGAAAACCCTCGAGCCTGGCTCTTTCGTTGTGCCAACAACCTGATTGTAGACGGCTTCCGGAAAACACACAGAGCGGCTGAGCCGGTCGGAAGCGTCGCAGATGCTTCTCCGTCTCAAGAGCTCCGGGTAGGGCGCCGGGAGACAAGAGAGAAGCTTTTGGCAGCACTGGACCGTCTCAGTGAAACCCAAAGACATTGCTTGACCTTGAGAGAGTACGGCGAGCTCAGTTATCGCGAGATCGCCGATGTACTGGGGCTGAGCCCGGAGGAAGTAGGGGTTCACATCTTCCGGGCTCGACGCCGCCTCCAGCAACTTTTGGAGGAAATTAAAGATGAGTTGTCCTAACTTTCAGGAACTGAGTGCCTATCTTGACGGGGAGTTGCCGGAGGAACCCTCCCGGAAGGTCGAACGGCATCTTCGGGAGTGTCCCGGCTGTCGTTCTTGCCTTGACGACTGGAGCCGGATGCGAAAGCGCCTGGTTGAGCTCCCGGTGCCCGGCGAGTCGGGGACGAGGATCTTCATAGACTTGCAGAGTCGGCGGCCTTCGCGAACGGTTCATGTCCCCTTTCCCGTGGCCGCCGCCGGTGTCTTGGCCCTGGCTGTCTCGCTTGTGCTGAATGTCATTCTACTGGTGGGAATGGGGTCTCCGACTGAAGGTGGAGCCTCCCAAGCAGGTCAAACGATTGAAGCCGGCTCAGCCGAGGTATATCCATTGGGAGCAAGCCAAGATCCGAAGCTGGAAGAACTCCTTGAGGAATACAGGCTTCGGTCGACCGTAACCGTTGTGGTGAGAGAGACGCCGCGCACCGACTTGCCGGAGGTGGTGCATGAGGACAAATAGGAACTCCTTCTGGAAGGGGCCTCTACAACTGCCAAGGGGTCGGAGTGTCTGGCTGTGGAGTGCGGCTTTGTTCGCCTGGGTTATGGGGCCTTGTCCGGCTTCTGTGCTCGAAGCATCGGCTCCGGAGCTGAACCGGGAGGCACAGCCGATCTTGAAGATCTCGGCGGAAATTGTTCAGATGGATCGACAAGGTTCCATTGCTCGGGTGGATCGATCTAGACCTACTACAGCCGCCGTTTGGTTCTATCAGGCCTCGGAACAATTGTGCCGGTTGGCCGAGTTCAAGCTGGGTGGAGCGCAGCAGGTTAGGATCTCCGTGGCCGCTGAGGAAATCAGTCCGGCGGAAAGCCGCATCCGTCTTTTGATTGAGCAACTTCCCCAAGGCCGGGTCGTGAAGGATGAAAAGTTTGTCTTATATCCCTTGAAAGGCCAGGAACTTTTGGTCCTGTTGGCCGATCGTCCGATGGAAGACACCACTCTGGCCGTGCGGCTTGTCCCCGTGGTGGAGTGGACTCAGCCGGTGATCGACTATCCGGAACTGGGGGCGGAATTCGGTGTAACCGACGCGCTTTACATTGTCGACGGGATGGATCTACGGGCTAGGGGTTTATCGGGTTACATCGGAGGGACGGGTGTGCGGATGGAAGACCCCGTCCAGGCGCTCGTTCTCGACGATCCCGAACTTGGCCGATTCACTGTTTCTTATCGGCCGTTCTCCGGCTCCGTCTGGGCAGGATACATCGAAGGACACCGCATGGTTTTCGAGTGGGACGGTCATCAGTTCGAGCTCGTAGATATCGACACGCCGATCATGCCTGAAGGGAAATGGAGCCTCTATGTGAGAAAGGAAGAGTCTACGCGCTCGGGAATTGGGACTGGCGAGGTGACTCTCCGTCCTGCTTGGGTCCGCTAGATCCGAGGACGAGAACCCGACTGGGCGGAATTCGACGAGCGGGAGTAAGGCTGTCCAAAGGGAGGAAGGGTGCAGATTCACTCTTTGGGTGTCGACCCGGCTCGAGAAAGAGACGGATAGAACGGGGTTAGGTTCATTTGTCCTTTCAAATTAGGGAGAGAGACGGGTTGGTTATGCGTACTAGAAGCTTGGTAGGTTTTGGTTTGATACTCGGCTGGTACGGCACCTTCACTGGTGTACAGGTTGAAGCGCAGCCGTGCTATCGACTTGAGTGTGATCAGACCCAGAGATGCGAGGCTGTGCAAGCCGGGGCAGACGGGGGGACGTGTTGTTGCAAGGTTGAGTGCGTAGGCGGTATGGGAGGGCCGAAGTGCTCTTGCATCTCGTGGTGTATACAGCCCTGCTACGCACCTTGCCCGACCTGCGAATTCTGCTCCGACCCTCAGCTCGCGGCGGGAGACCAGGCTTTCGAGCTCACTCCGGCTGTATACGATTCGTGTGAGACAACAAAGCCTTCTTGCAGGTCAAGTACTGTCGGCTCTAACGGATGGATTGTCGCACCCCGTGTATTCGATTGTCGCCGAAGGTGTTTCCAACGCGGATTCCTGGTATGAATACGCGTACCGAGTTCGGGTTACGGCGACGTCGGCTCGGCTAATCCTGGACTTTGTCTTTGATCCCCCCCAAGGGGCACCGGGACCCCAGCCGGTGCGAATTACGGCTGACGCCTCAGGTAACGTGTCCCTGACACCACTCTCGGAACAAGAGGTGGAAGGAGTACGGTCTTCGGCGGGTTCGGTTCGATGAAAGTAGAATCTCTTCGATCTCTCACTTCTTCGAGTTGATGTCGCTGCCGGGAGCGACAGAGGCTTGGTCCGGACCTTCATGAAGATGGTCCCGCTCCATCTTGAGAGAACTTGGCTCCGGATGTTGGATCCCGACAGTCTTCACCGGCAGAGACGAGACGACGGTCATGCCGACCAAGTCTTCCGTGTGATTCACTACCCTACGGTTCGAAGACCACGTTCAGCTTAAGTTCGGCGTTTGCCAAT
>JAPXNP010000231.1:0-4139 GCA_033811955.1 Acidobacteriota bacterium | reverse complement strand
GATTTGACCAGTTCCGGAGGCGTCGCCGGCGCACTCACCTGCGCCGTGATCGTTCCGGCAAGCAGGCTGGTCGTCATCACAAACCCAACTACTCGATTCATCGCGCTCTCCTTTCCCTAACAACCCATTTCTGTCCCAGCAACCATGGGTATGCAATTGATTGAGCAATTATACCGTTCCTGCAAGAGCTGGACATACCGTAGATCGGCCCCTCCGCAAGAGTGGAACACCCGACCGGCAACCGCCGGGGTGGCGGGTACAGGTGGTACAACGAAAGCCTGTCGTAGACTGGGAAATAGTAAATTACGCTTACGAGGTGGAACGATATGAAAATCGCGCGGCGCACTTTTTTGGGCGGCTTGGCCGGCTCGCTGGCAGCCTCCGGGACCGCTTCCGCTCAGGACGGCCGGAGCGGGCGCCAAATCGAGCGCGTGGCAAAACCCGGACTGAGATTGGGCTTGAATGCCTATTCGTTCAACGAGCCGCTGCAGCGAGGGGAGCTGAATCTCCACGAACTCATAGCCTACAGCGCCGAGCTGGGTTTTGAGGGCGTGGATGCCACCGGCTACTACTTTTCGACTTATCCGGCGGCACCCCCCGACGGAGAAGTCTTCGCTCTCAAACGCTGGGCGTTCGTCAATGCCCTTTCCGTTTACGGCACAGGGGTTCGCAACGACTTTGCCACGGCCGATGAGCAGGCGAAAGAACGTGACATCGCCATGGTCAAGGCCTGGATCGAAACCGCGCAGAAGCTTGGTGCTGGAATCCTGCGGGTCTTTGCGGGGACCGGCAGACCGGAAGCCGATATTCCCGAAGAGATGTGGGGCGGAATCGCGAGCGCCCTCAGGGAGTGTGCCGACTACGGAGCTCGAAATGGAGTGATTCTCGCGGTGCAGAATCACAACGACGTTTTGAAGACGGCGGACCAAACGATTCGCCTGCTGGATGCAGTCGATTCGGAATGGTGTGCGGCCATGCTGGACATAGGCAGTCTCCGTCAGGGGGACCCCTATCGGGAGATCGAGAAACTGGCTCCTTACGCGGTAGGTTGGCAGCTCAAGGAATCGGTCTGGTTCGGAGAAGAGGAGCGCCCGGTGGACCTTGACCGTCTAGGAGACATTATCGCGAAGGTAGGATACCGGGGGTTCCTCTCCATTGAAACGTTGGGAGAGGGGGATCCCCGAAAGAAGGTGGAGCACTTCCTATCTCAAGTTGTCGAGGCCTTCAGCTAGAGGCAACCGAGGCGTCACAGAGTCCCGGGAGGTCCTCAGCTTTCGGCCGACGTCGGTTATCCAAACCAACGGGTGTTCCCGGCTCCCCAGATAATGCGGGACGGGATGGGCTCTTCCCTCGATCCTCACTCTCAAGAACCGCATGCCGTCAAAGCGGCGGGCCTCCGGCCTCGGGAACGAAATCACTCGAGCCGGATTGTGCCTCCGGCTTTTGCTTGTTTTTCGGCTGTAGCACTTCGGCCTGCCGTATCTGCCGGGGGCCAAGCCACCCCTGCGTGCACGTCCCTAGAGTGGTTGAGTCTACCCGATCAGCGGCAATTCTAGATCCGCCCCGAATGTGGGCTGGTTTTTCCGGCCGTCCCGCTTTCCGCCCGAAACCCGGCCGACGCTCAAAGAGACGGTAAAGACTGAGAGTGCCGAATGGAGGTATAGGGATGTTGTTATAATCGATGGTTATGACGGCGCCTGTTGGAACCCTGCCTGCCGAAGTTGCCATCAAAGTCGAAGAAATTCATCGTGCCGATATCGTTGTTGGAATTCCCAGTTACAACAACCGCAACACGATTAAGCACGTCGTACGGGCCGTACAGTACGGTCTCGCCAAGTACTTCCCACGCCAGAAGGCAGTGTTGGTGAATTCCGACGGGGGATCCACCGACGGTACGCGGCAGATCGTGGACGAAACCGGTGTCTACACCGACATGGACACGATCTTGATTCGCCACAGTGTCATGCCGGCACAGAAGGTGGTGACGCCTTATCACGGTATCCCCGGGAAGGGGAGCGCCTTTCACACCATTTTCCAGATCGCAGTGGATCTCCGGGCCAAGGCGTGCATCGTGGTGGATTCCGACCTTCGCAGCATCACGCCGGAATGGGTCGAGTTGCTGGCCGGTCCTATCCTGCTGAAAGGCTATGACTTCACGGCACCCTGGTACTCCCGCCACAAGTATGACGGAACCATTACCAACAGTATCATCTACCCGGCTACGCGGGCTTTGTACGGGATCCGAATCCGCCAACCCATCGGAGGCGATTTCGGCTTTTCCGGGAACTTGGCCAAACATTACCTGTCGCGCGATATCTGGGACTCGGATATCGCTCGATACGGCATCGACATTTGGATGACGACAAAGGCGATCTGCGAGGGATACAAGATCTGCCAAGCATTCTTGGGGGCTAAGATTCATGACGCCAAAGATCCCGCCCGATCTCTCGGGCCCATGTTCCAACAGGTCATCGGGACCATGTTTCTATTGATGAGCCGCTACGAAGGACACTGGAAAGATGTCATGGCCAGTCGTCCGACGGCATTGTACGGATTTCGGTCCGAGTTTTACCCGGAAGACGTGAAGGTGGATCTCCACGCAATGGTGGAGGGATTTCGTTCCGGCTATCGACAAGAGCGTGAGTTCCTCAAGCGATGCCTTCCGGCGGAACGAATCGCGGAGATCGACGCGATCTGTTCTTTGCCCGACGACCGTCTTGACTATCCCGACAAGTCATGGGTTCGAACCGTATGGGACTTCGCCGTGGCTTACAGACGTCTCAAGGACAACAATGACGGTGTGGATCGCCTGATGCTGGCTATGGTGCCCCTGTATCTGGGCCGAACCGCCTCCTTTGTGCGTGAGACTTACGACATGCCCACCTATGAGGCGGAAGAGATCATTGAGCGCCTTTGCGACGTCTTCGAAGCTGAGAAGCCGTACCTCCTCGAGCGTTGGTTTAGCGAGGGAAAAGAAGCTTAGCAGGTCCGCCGCCCGTCAACCGACCGCAATCTTCTTGTCGGCAGTCTCGGTAGACGCGGGAATGGTCTGGCAACTACAGCCGGCACCCGTCTTTCCCAGAACCCGCTCCTTGATGTTCTCGGTCAGCAGCGTCCAGTAACTTTCGTTCAGGTAAGCGCGGATGGAAACATAGCAAGCTCCACAGGTGTTGTGACGAACAAATTCCCGCTTTACCTCCCCGAGGTCGCGGTAACGCAGGTCGTACATAGAACACGGCCGAAACGTCCCGTCGGGATTCACGACCAAAGAACGGACACCGGCCTTGCAATGGGGAACCCCCCGATCACGAAAGAACCGGTACGTCCCCCGGAGTGTCCAGTCCGAGTTCACAATACCGCCCTCCCCATACTTGATCTCAAGAAGCCGGTCAATAGTACGCCTTAAAAGTTCCAGATCGTCCTCGTCGCGGATATCGAACTCGGAATTGCCGGTTCTCAGAGACGTGTAAGCGCTGTAAGAGATGCCCACCCCCCACTCCTTCGCCCTCCGATAGCAGTCCTCCAGGTAGGGTAGGTTCCAGCGGGTGATGGCGGTATTCATAACGATGTTGTCATATCCGTACTTGGACAAGCGAGGAATTAGATCGGAGAGACGACGGTAGAGCCCCTTGTTACGCCGGAAGTCGTCGTGTCTCTCGTCGGGAAAGTCCAGGGAGATGGAAAACTGGTTCACCCCTGCTTCCACACACTGAAGGTATAAATCCTCGGTCAGTTCAGACCCGTTGCTGACCAAAATCAGGTACGGCATCCCACTGGGCTCTTTTACCGCCCGCACGATATCGACGAGATCGGGGCGAAGGGTCGGTTCACCTCCGGAGAGCTGCAACAGAACCGGGCGCAGGCGCAGCTCCAAACGGTGATAGTCTTCCGCCGACAACCGCTTCTCGCCTTTGAGACGTCCCCCATGATCACAGTGTCGGCAGTTGCAGGAGCAGGAGTGAGTCACTTCGAAGGAAACCGCCAAAGGCCGCCGGACCGCGAACTTCCACGTCCCCCGTAACGCCATCTTTATCGCCGTCCTCGCGTCAAGTTGCCTCATTCGCTCTCCTTCCGCATTAGCCCCGAGAATTCTAGAGATCCCAAGTACCTCGGTCAAGCTCGGGCTCTAATCCCCGCGG
>JAPXNP010000230.1:0-4140 GCA_033811955.1 Acidobacteriota bacterium | reverse complement strand
GTACCTGATGCACCGCCGGCCGCCGGAAGCCCTTCTGGGCGGTCTTTGGGATTTTCCCATCCGGGAAGGCTGTGATCGTCCGGAGGGCCCTGTCCGCCTGTCGGATTCTCCAGCGGACTTGATTCTTCGCCCGACGGGCCGGCTCGGCACGGTGCGACACGCCATCACCTTTCGTAGGCTGCACCTGCACGTATTGCCCTCCGAGCTGTCGTCGCCCGCCCCCGCTCCGTGGACTTGGGTCCATCCGCTCGACGAAGATCTGCCGCGATCGTCCTACGTGGACAAAGTGGTGCGCCTTGCGGAAAAGGGATAGGCGTACGTCGTTCTGCGTTCCCTGTCACCGTACGCAGTACGTAGTACCCGGTACGGCCACGGCCAAGGATTCCCGTGATACAGGGCGCAGGCGTCTCGCCTGCGACCACGGGTAGGCGATTCTCCCACGGTCGCGGCGACGGCCGAGACGGCCGTCCTCCGGCCCGGCTATCTTCCCATGTACCACGCGCCGCACGGGTCACGGGGCACGGGCCACACGAACGGGCACGCCGGCACCTTTTTCACTACAATGGCTCGATCGTGCTTCAGAATCCGACCTTCTCCAGCCCCCTCTTCGGACGTGGGGAAGCGCCCATGTTTTCCAAAAACCCTGAATCCAGCCGGAGGTTAACGAAGTGAATGACCGTCGTGCAGTCTTACTCTCATGCGCTCTTTTGCTTTCCGCGGGGTCCGTCGCGGCGCAAACGAAACTCCTACGGTTCCCCGACATTCACGGCGACGAGGTCGTCTTCTGCTACGCCGGGGACCTCTGGAAAGCCCCCGCGGCAGGCGGCGACGCCGTTCGTCTCACCGCCCACCCCGGCCAGGAGCTCTTCCCGAAGTTCTCCCCGGACGGCGAGTGGATCGCGTTTACCGGCCAGTACGACGGCGACGAACAGGTCTACGTGATGCCCAGTCGCGGCGGAGCACCGCGCCAGCTGACGTACTATCCCGCGGAGGGTCCCCTGCCGCCCCGCTGGGGATACGACAATCAGGTTTACGGTTGGACTCCCGACGGCAAGAGAATCTTTTTCCGCTCCTTGCGCGACACTGACCACCTGGTCACCGAGTCGGCCCTCTACATGGTGCCCCCCGAAGGCGGGCTACCGGAGAAGCTTCCAATGCCCACTTCCGGGGCCGGAGATTTTTCGCCCGACGGGAAACGTCTGGTTTACTCCCCACTATTTCGGGACTTCCGAAGCTGGAAGCGATACCAGGGAGGCTGGGCCCAAGACCTCTACATTTTCGACCCGGCCACGCATGAGATCAGCCCCGTTTCCCACTCGAAGCGCACGGAACGAGACCCTATGTGGA
The DNA here is from genome assembly GCA_033811955.1 of Acidobacteriota bacterium. Classification (GTDB taxonomy): domain Bacteria; phylum Acidobacteriota; class UBA6911; order RPQK01; family JAPXNP01; genus JAPXNP01. The sequence goes on along the minus strand of JAPXNP010000230.1, from coordinate 2,793 downwards.
TCGGCGATCACATCTATTTCGTCTCGGACCGCGACGACCGGTTGAACCTCTATCGTTTCGATCCCGCCTCGGGAGAGACGACCCAGCTAACCCATGAAACGGTTTGGGACGTGCGCTGGGCCTCCTCCGACAACCGTCGCTACGTCGTCTACGAACTCAACGGGGAACTGAGGATTTTCGACACCCAGACCGACCGGGTTACCGAACCCAAGATCTTTGTACCGAATGACGGCCTGGCTTCACGTCCCTCCCGTTATCCCGTCGCCAATAACATCGAAGATTTCGAGTTGTCCCCCCGCGGAGAAAGAGCTCTCTTCGTAGCTCGTGGAGACGTTTTCACGGTTCCCGCCGAGAAGGGAATTACCCGGAACCTAACCCGATCGTCCAACGCCCACGACAAGCACGCCAGGTGGTCTCCCGACGGAAGTAAGATCGCCTTCATCTCCGACCGTACAGGCGAGGAACAGGTTTATGTCGTCGCCCAAGACGGCGGCGAGCTCCAACAATTGACCGATCATTTTGCGGCCATGCTGTACGCTCCGACCTGGTCGGCCGATTCGACCCACTTGGCCTTTTCCGACAAGGACGGCAAGCTGTACGTGCTCAATCTGGACGACCGCTCGGTAGTTGAAGTCGCCGACGATGAATACGGAGGTATCCGCGATTACACCTGGTCTCCGGACGGACGTTGGCTGGCCTTCAGTATGGAAAACGCCAACGAGTTTCGCTCCATTTATCTCTGGTCCCGGGAGGACAAGGAGCTTCATCGTATCAGCGATCCTTTGTACAACGAGTGGGGTCCGGCTTGGGATCCGGAAGGACACTACCTCTACTTCCTGTCGGATCGGGAATTCGCCCCCCAAATCTCCCTCATAGAGTGGAACTACGCGGGAAATCGGCTGACCGGGGTGTTTGCCTATGCGCTGCAGGAGGACGCGCCTCACCTATTCCCTCCCGAAAACGACGAAGTGAAGATCGAGACCTCGGGCACCGAGTCGAAGGAAGAAAAGGATCAGCAAGTCGAAAGCTCAAACAAACCTGAGACGTCTGAGCAGACGGCGGAGGACAGGGGCTTGAGCCCGGTGACCATCGACCTGGAGGGCTTGGCGGCCCGCGTGATTCGCGTTCCGATCGAAGCAGACAACTTAGGCTCGCTTTCGGCGACCAAACAGTACTTGCTCTATACCTCCCAAGGAGCCCCCTTCTATGGACGGCAGCCAGCCCGCCGGCCCCAGGTGAACCTGTTTGACCTGAAGGAACGGAAGGCGGAGGTGTTGGTCGAAGGCGCAAGCAACTATGCCTTAAGCCGCCACGGAAACAAGGTGCTGGTCCCTAAGGACGGCAATTACCAACTGTACGACGTCAAACCGAAGCCGGGATCACCCCAGACGGTCTCCACGGCCGACCTGCAGGTCGATCGCGTGCCGGCCCAGGAGTGGGCTCAAATCTTCGACGAGGTCTGGCGCCGTTACCGTGACTTCTTTTACGTGCGTAACATGCACGGATACGATTGGAAGGCCCTCGGAGAACGGTACCGGGCTCTGCTCCCCCACGTGGCTCACCGGTCGGACCTCAACTACCTCATCAGCGAGATGATCGCTGAACTGAACGTCGGTCACGCGTACGTCGAGGGTGGAGACTACGAGATTCCCGAACGCCCGAAGGTGGGACTGCCCGGCGCCCGGTTCGAGCTGGATAAGGAAGCCGGACGCTACCGGATCGCCCGGATTCTCCCGGGGCAAAACCAGGAGCCGAAATACCGCGCCCCGCTGGCGGAGGTCGGAGTGGATGTCCGGGAAGGCGACTACGTACTGGCCGTCGACGGCGAGGAGCTGACGGGTGGCGACAATCCTTATCGGCTGCTGCGCTTCAAAACCCATCCCGTAACGCTTACGGTGAATTCCACGCCTTCCATGGAAGGCGCAAGAAGGGTTCAGTACACCCCGATTTTCAGTGAAGGGGATCTGCTCTACCTGGAAGAAGTCGAGCGCAACCGTCGGTATGTCGAGGAAAAGACGGAAGGCCGGGTCGGCTATCTCCACATCCCCGACATGGGTGCACCCGGAATCTATGAATTCATCAAGTGGTTTTATCCCCAGATCCGTAAGGAAGGACTGATCGTAGACGTCCGCTCGAACGGCGGCGGTAACGTATCTCAGTGGATTCTTGAACGCCTGGACACGAAACTGCTGGGCACGCGTTTCGGCTATTCCAGTGATCATCCCAGAACCTATCCGTACACGGTGTTCCACGGTCATAAGGTCTGCCTGATCAACGCCACGTCCGCCTCGGACGGCGACATTTTCCCGTTTTATTTCCGCAAAGCCGGTCTGGGGCCCCTCATCGGGAAGCGGACGTGGGGAGGCGTCGTCGGCATCTCCAGCCGCGGGCCCCTAATCGACGGAGGCACCATTTACGTCCCGCTGCAAGGAACCAACGACGACAACGGGAACTGGGTGATCGAGGGTGAAGGGGTGCCTCCGGACATCGAGGTCGACAACGATCCGGCTTCCGTGATCGCGGGGAAGGATCCGCAGCTCGACCGCGGCATCGAAGAGGTCATGAAAATGATCGCGGAGAAGCCCATGCGCCTTCCCAGGCGCCCGCCGGATCCGGTGAAGACCGCAAGGTAACCCGGGCGCGTTTGACCCGGTGAAAGAGCTGATCACGCCGTCAAGTTCGAGCATCCTGCCGGCGTGATCGGCGTTTTCTCCTATGCGACGGCCCCGGGCGGCGACGGGATATCACGACCTATCGACCACAGGGCCCGGACGCCGACCTGCCGTCGAGACC
>JAPXNP010000229.1:0-4154 GCA_033811955.1 Acidobacteriota bacterium | reverse complement strand
TCTTTCCACCGGACGCGGGAGAAAATCCCGAGATCGTAAAGACGCGTCTCCGACTGCAACAGGTCCGCATAGCTGAGTGGAGTCCCGGGCTCCACCGTGATCTCTTTGCGGATCACGGAGGGAACAGTTCGGCGGTTTCCCACAATAATAACCCGGCCCGCCTCGATCCTGGGTCCCTCTTCAATCTCAAAGCGGATCAGTATGGTTCCAGCACTTTCTCGCTCGACAATCGGAGTCACGTTGGCCAGAAGGTAACCACGCGTCTGATATTCAGCCTGCAGCGCCGTTTCGTCCACCGCCACCAGCACCGGATGGAACACGTCCCCATCTTTCTGCTGTAGCTGCGCCCGCAAGACCTCTTCGGACAGCTCGGCATTTCCGACGAACTCAACACGCCCTACGTGCCACTGCAGCCCCTCCTCGATGTCGAACTCCAGTACAGCGTTCCGGCCCTCCGCCACGAAGCGCCATTCCACCTGTGCATCCAAAAATCCGTTTTGCTGATAGAAGTTCCTCAGCCGCTCGGCGTTTTGCTGAGCCTCACGACTGGAAGGCGTCCGCTGAGCGGCTGACCCCGAAGCTCGACTCTGCACCTGTTCGGAGAGTGTCCGGGCATCAAACCGGCGATTGCCCACGAACCGAACTCCCGAGTAGCCGTAGCCGGTGCCAGGGCTTACTTCAAATACGATTCTCTGCCGTCCCGGGCCCAAAGACTCCTGCCGCCAGTCGACGCGAGCCCATGGATGACCCTGTTGTTGGACCATCTCGGCGATCGCCTCGGCCGTCGCCTGCAGCGCCAACGCTCCCTGAAAATCCCGCTGGAACAGAGGAAGTCGGTCCCGCTCACTTTCCGACAATGCCCAGCCCGAGAACTCCACTTCGAAACGATCCCTCGGTCTGATCACAATCTCGAGGTCCACTCGGTTGGTCTCTTCTCGATAGACGGGTTCTTTGGCGTTCACCTCGGCTTGCAAGTAACCCAGGTCGCGAAATCGACGGCGTAGGCGTGTCAGCGCCTCTTCTACGCCTTGTTGAGCAAACCGGTCTCCCGGGCGAAGAGAGAGGACCCGCTGCAGTTCGTCCTGCTCCAACAAATTCGGACCTGATCCCCAGTCGACCTGTACCGATCCAAGACGGGCTTGAGGCCCAGCGTCAATGCGAAAGACCAGCTCCACAGAAGCGCTTTCAGCGTCGAATTCAGTCTCATACGAAACCGTCGCCAGAAAGTACCCGTTACGGCGGTACAGCTCCTGCAGCCGGGTCAACCCTTCCTCGACCAGTCCGATACCATAGGCATCTCCGCGGCGGAAAGGCAGCTCACGCAAGAGGTTGACCCGGGACAGCTTGACGTCCCCCGAGAATTCGATGCCTCCCACCCGGCGACGGCGTTCCAAGACAACCGTTACCGCCACCTCCTCCGCTCCCAACGGCTCCACATCTATGTGTACATCCCCAAACAGACCGGTAGCAAACAGCTGCTGTATCGTGTGGCGACAACGCGAAAGGCTTAGGGGACTTCCTGCTTCGAGGGCGACCAAGGGCCCCAAATCAGCGCCGGAAGAAAGTCCTGGAATGGGTCCGTCGACCTCCACCGAGAGCTTTGCCACCTGTCGACCCAACAGCTCGCCGACAGCTGCAATGGGATCCGAAGCGGCCCGGCACCACACAACACATGCGAGCACTGTCGTGCCGATGCATGAAAAAGCCCATGGCTGGAACGTTCCCCAGGACCAAGTTCGGGCACAGCACCCTTGCGGGGGGCGGGCTCGGTCTGCGCGTCGCGACATACCGGACCTCAGAATCGCCTCCTGATCTTAAAATCCAGTGAAACCGTTCCGTCGGTTCGGCTGGTACCCACGGCAGTCAGCCAATCGGTCAGCCTGTACTCCAGAATGACACCTTGTTCCTGAAACTGGTTGGCAAAAGAGGAAATATACGTAATGCTGACGTCGGATCCGATACGCTTCCCCAAGCTTATACGGGCTCCCGGATCACGACTTATGGATTCGTCCAAAAACGGGTCGATGGATATGCGGTCGAAACCCAGCAATCGACTCGCCTCATTCGTCACCGCTGCTCCGAAGGTCTTGCTCAACACCGTACCCGCACCAAAAGCGGCTAGACTCCCCGTGCGGCCCTGAGCGGATCCCGTCGTTCCAAACATCTCTTCCGGCGTCTGCCCGGCCGCTAAAAGGGTCAAAATCGCCCCCGTAGAAAGAGGGGGGTCGGAGCGGAAATTCAGCCGCAACTGTTCCACCAGACCCCGGGCTTCCACCTGAATCGCATAGTTTCGAATCGTCGTCTCCGCTTCCAGGTTGAAATAGGGACTCGTTTTCCTGGGATCGCTGAAGGTAATGGTCCCTTGGGTAAGCTCATAGACATTCTGTTCCAGCTCGATGTTCCCTTCCTCGATCGTCAGCGTACCCAGCAAGACCGGGTGAGCTATGCTTCCCGTAACTCGGAGATCGGCGCTGCCGACAAGCTCGGCCAAGTTGTTGTCAACTCTCAAGCTACGTCGCGCCTGAATCAGGAGATCCAACGCAACCGAGGGTTCGTCGGCCCGGGGAACCGAGGAGGGACCACCGCCGGCCAACATCAGGACCAACTCGGGGATCGTCAAATCCCTTCTATATTCGGCCGAACGTACAATGATCGTTCCGGTAACCAGGCTGGAGCCCTCTCCCTGGACGTAATCGACATCGGCATCGACGCGACTCTCAAGACCTTCCGGGTACTCTACCCGCAAACCTTGACCGGAGACGTTGACCTGCCATCGCTGCGGGCGCCAACCTTCCATGAATACGCCTCCGCTGAGCTGGAGGGTACCGTACTCACTTTCCAACCGGACCCCGTCGATAGCGATTTGCCCGGCGGTGAACCGAATCCGGCCTTCCCCGTCGCGGATCTGCACCGGCCACTCCGAAGACCCAAACTGCAATCCGTCGAGCTCACACGTTCCGACGATACGCGGGCTGTCGAAACCTCCAAAAACGTTCAGCTCCACCGCAGCCGTCCCTCCCAGTTCGGCGGGAGCGTCCCAAAACTGCAACAAGGCCAGGTTCACTTCTCCGTCAGCCTCAAAACTCAGCTCTCGCGCCGCCGGTGCAGCCCAGCCGGAAAGCACGAAATCCGTCCCTTTCCCGCTGAACCGGGCGTCGGGAACCACGAGCCGATTCTCCTGCCATTTCCACCGGACTTCGGAAGACTCCACCAGCAACCCACCGCCTAAGGTTACGGTCAACCCTTTGATACTTCCCTCCCCAACCAGGCCGGCCAAATCTTCAGCGCTTCCTTCCAACCGAAAAGTCACTCCGGCTGAGACCTCTAAACCTTCCGGATATGCTTCAAAACGGGGAGCGAGGAAAGAGGCCAGAAAAAGCTTGTCCGTTCGGCCGCTGAGTCGAAACGTATACGGAGACTGCAGGGACACGACTCCTTCGACTCCGCAAGGAGTCCCCTCGAGCACCAACTGCAAGGCGACGTCCGCCTCCCTGAGATCGCCTCTTCCCGTCACCTCTACCTCTTCCAAGACTTGGTTCCGCCAAGTCAGCTGCGGCGCCTGCGCCTCCAGGGTCCACCTAGGCTCGGCCAACGACCCTTGCGCTGACAAGGCCACCTGCCAGTCACCCGTCGGCGACCACTGCTCCGGCAAGACGGCCACTCGCTGAAGATCCAAACCCGAGCCCGACAGGCGCAAATCCATCGTCCCCGTCGACGGATCGTACCGACCATCCCCGGTAACCGTTCCCTCCCATATCTCTCCTTCCAGGTGGAGCCGCTCAATCACCGTCCCGTGAGTCTCGATCGAGGCGGTCATCCGAGGAATCGCCTCCCCAAAGACGGTCCCTTCCTCCCAAGTCAGATCCCCCTTTCCCCGACCCGGCCCTTCTTTACCCGCAACCCACTCGGCAACACCCGTCACTCGACCTTCCAGACCCCAGGTCGGCTCCAACCACCCTAGACGTTCCAGTCGTTGCAAGGGGACACCTCTTGTCGCTATTCGCAGCTTGTCCAGATCCCAAGTAGGCCGTCGCCAGATCACGCCACCGTCGACCCGGTAATCCTCTGCTTCCAACAAGCACCGAGCAATTTCCAAACGGTCAGGATCCAGTCGCAGGTCCACCTTCAGACTGCCTAAAGACTCGTCTCCATAG